>NZ_JBHTSL010000011.1:0-113596 GCF_042795115.1 Arthrobacter sp. NPDC056493
TGAACGCCTTCCAGATCACCTTCGACGGACGCCTGTCCGCCAGCAGCAACTAGAACAAGAAACCACCCCAGTTACACCGAATAATTGACAGACCCTCCTGGCCAGGTCACTAATCTCAACGGAGTGGGGTGCTTCAGCCCGTTGTGCTTCCGCTGCGCTGAGTCCCTTGGCATGCGTGCTCCCCGGGTGGGCGGAACTTTGGTAGCTGGCCAGCCGTTGGACGGGGCACACTTACTCAAGGACGGGGGGTCAGTGAACCCTGGCGTCGTCCTCGGTGTCCCCGGCCGCTGCGGGCATGGGGGTGAGAAGCATGGTCGCGGTGTCGATGCGCTCGTCGGTGTCCTGGTTCTCGACCAGCGCTGCTGCTTCGTCGAGGCTGGTGACGACCGGGACGGATCCGAGGAGTGGCCGTGCAGCTGACTCGCGCATCTTCAGCACGGCAAAGAGCGCGACGGCGGAGAAGAACATGATGTAGAAGGCCGGGGCGTAGGAGTTGCCGGTGGTCTCGACGAGGATCTGGCTGACCAGCGGGGTGGTGCCGCCGAAGATGGAGATGGAGAGGTTGTGGGTGACGCCGACTCCGCCGTAGCGGGAGGCTGTGGGAAAGAGTTCGGACATCACGGCACCGGTCAGGGCCAGGAAGAAGGCGCTGGGCACCATGACCAGGAACATCGCAGCATAGAGTGACCAGAGGGTTCCGACGTGCATCAGCCAGAATGCCGGCAGCAGCAGGACAAGGTTGCCGATCGCGGCCATCGTGTAGATGGGGCGCCGTCCGATGCGGTCGGACCATCGTGCCACGACCGGAATCAGGACGCCCTGCAGGACCAGCACGACCACGGCCGCGACTGCGGTGTGTACCGCAGGAGAGCCGACCTGTGTTTCAAGGTAGGTGGGCATGTAGCTGGTGAGCATGTAGGACGATGTTCCGTCGGCGGCGATGAGGGCGCATCCGATGAGGATCTGGGGCCAGTAGTGTTTCAGGATGTTTGGCAGGTTGTGCCGGACGAAGATGGGGTTGGTGTCCGCGTTCGCGGCTTTCTCTTGTGCTACCTCGAAGCTGGGTGACTCCGGGATGCGGCTGCGGAGCGAGATCGCCACGATACCCAGGGGAAGGGCGAGCAGGAAGGGGATGCGCCACGCGCCGTCGCGCATCGCCGTTTCGCCCCACGCCGATGTTGCTACCGCCGTCGTCACAGCCACGATGCCGGCGCCTGCCGCGAAGCCGATCATCGCGCCGGAATTCAACAGTGAGGTCATGAACCCGCGGTTCCGGTCCGGGGAGAACTCAGCGATATATGTTGCTGCGCCGGAATACTCACCGCCGGTGGAAAACCCTTGGAGCATCTTCAACAGGTAGAGGGGAAGGATGACCCACAGCCCCACCTGCCCGGCGGTAGGCAGCAGGCCGATGACGGTGGTCGCTCCGGCCATGAGCGCCATGGTGAAGAAAAGCACCTTACGTCGGCCGATCCTGTCGCCCAGCGGGCCCAGGATCATTCCGCCCAGGGGACGGACCACGAAGGAGACCGCGAAGCCCAGGAGAGTGACCAGCAGGCCCATCCGCGAGTCCATACCCTCGGTGAAGACAGAGGTCATGGTGACTGCGAGGTAGCCGTAGATGCCGATGTCGTACCACTCGATGAAGTTGCCGACACCTGCGCCGAGCTGCGCTTTCCGCAGTTCGCGGTTGTCGACGATGATGCAGTCGTCCGCCTGCAGTCGGCGGGTGGTTCTGGGTGATCTGGAACGCTGCGTTCCGCGCTGATCGAACATCTTTGTCCTACTTCCTTGAAAATTTGAAGGCGCGAACCGTGGCTGCGCAAACGCCTGAAGAGGGCGACTGGCTCGACGTGCCAGCCAGCCGTAGCGCGGGTGTACTCACGATCCGCGTCCTTGTCAGGGTGCGGTCCTTCGAATGCGATGGAAGCCCGCCGGCCGCCGGCGTGGGGAGGTGGGTCACCGGCGGGGCGATGCTGAAGAGCCTGTGGTGCTCGTTCATTTTTTGAACGTCGTGATCAAAAAATATGTCATGCACCACATGTGGTGTCAACCACTCATCGAAAATGTCTCCAAGGCAGAGCAAGCGTCGGGGATCAGATGCGCCGAGCTGCGTCGCGCGTGCGAGGCGTCCTTGGAGCGGCTAATCGGCATCGGGAGACGCCATAGGATGGGCGGACTGCGCCGCAAGCCCGTGTGGACTTTGGGCCGTCAGGACGGGCTGACGACCGTCCCGAGCTTCGCGGCAGCAGCGTGCAGCTTCTCCACGTAAAAGCCGATGTCCATGGACTTCATGCGCTGGGAAAGGCCGGAGGCGGCCAAGCCGGAGATGAGCTTACCCGCGGCGTTGCGCACCGGCACCGCGACGACGAACAGGCCTTCTTCGAGCTCGCCATCCAGTGTGGCGAAACCCTGGGAACGTGCTGTGTCGAGCTCAGCGAGCAGCGCTTGGCGGTCGGTGATCGTCACTGGCGTCACCACCTCGAGCCGTTCGGGAAGAAAGGCCCGGAGCTGGTCATCGTCGAGGGCTGAGAGCAAAAGCTTTCCGGTTGCCGTCGCGTGCAGCGGGAAGCTGCGGCCAACGTATTGCTGCGACGGGGCGAGCAGTCGGCTGCTCGAAGCCTGGGCGATCGTTTCCTGGGTTGTGGGGCTGGTGAACATGACGAACTCGACGGATTCGTTGACTTCGGCCGCGAGGCTGTCGAGGATTACCTGGACGCGGGGCAGGATGTCCCGGTAGGGGTCGGCGAGCCGGCCGAGCTGGGCGGTCCGCCAGCCGAGTTTGAAAGTCCCTCCATCGCGGGCAAGAAGCCCGGTGTGCACCAGGCTGAGCAGGATGCGGAAGGTCGTGGGGCGCGGAACACCCGTCTCGAGGGCGAGCTGCGCCGCACTGGCGCCGTCGGGATGCTCACCCACGGAGATGAGAATCGAGGCCGCGCGCAGCGCGGAGCGGTTCAGCTGGTTCAACTCAGAGTCAGAACCGGCCTCGTCGTCGTTCACTTCGGGCACCTGTTCGCTGATGGGAGCCACCTCCGCTGCACTGATCTATGAGCTTCCATCCTATGGATCGCGCCGCGGGAAGACCCACACGCGCGCAGCCGCGGTCGCTGTCTTCTTCGCTTCAGCCAGGTCTTCGAGTCCCCCAGGGGATTGTCCACGCATCATTCATGGTGTAAAAATGAACACCATGTCCACTAATTGGACAACAAGCGTGAATCACGGCAGTTGCACAGCAACCGCCGCCACCCCTTCTGCTCCCGCGAAAGGATCAATGATGACCCTGCCCACAACGATGGCCGCCGTCCTGCTCACCGGCCACGGAGGCCCGGAAAAGCTCGTGTACCGCACCGACGTGCCAGTGCCCGCACCCCGTGCCGATGAGGTACTGATCCGGGTCGAGGCCGCCGGCATCAACAACACCGACATCAACACACGCATCGGCTGGTACTCGAAGGCCGTCAGCGGCGACACGAACTCCACCGCAACCGGGGGCGCCGCCACCGCCGACGCCGACGACGCCTCCTGGTCAGGTGTGCCACTGGCCTTCCCGCGCATTCAGGGCGGGGACGTCTACGGCAGGATCGTCTCCGTCGGCAGCGACGTCGATGAAAGCCGGATCGGGGATCGCGTAATCGTACGCACCCTGATGCGCCACTATGTCGAGCGCCGCGCCTACGAATGCTGGACCTACGGCAGTGACTGCGACGGCGGTTTCGCCCAGTTCGCCGTCGCGCCCTCCAGCGAGGCCTACACGATTGACTCGGACCTCTCCGCGACAGAGCTTGGGGCGATCTCGATTGCCTACTCCACCGCGGAAGGCATGCTCCACCGGGCACGGCTGGGAGCGGAAAAGGTCGTCATTACCGGCGCGTCCGGCGGTGTCGGCCTCGCAGCCGTGCAACTGGCGAAGCTGCGCGGCGCCAAAGTCATCGCTATCTGCTCGCCGCGTAAGGCCGACGTTGTCCGCGCTTCCGGCGCGGACCAGGTGATTGACCGGGGCGCGAACCTGGCCGCGGCACTCGGCCCGTTCTCGGCAGACGTCGTGGTCGACGTGGTTGGCGGCTCAGGCGTGTCCGAATTGCTGGGTCTGCTGCGCCGCGGCGGCCGATACGCCATCGCGGGCGCCATCGGCGGTCCCATCTCAGAGATTGACCTGCGCACCATCTACCTCAACGATCTCTCACTGTTCGGCTGCACCTTCCAGGAAGACGAAGTCTTCGAGAACCTGGTGCGCTACATCAACAACGGCCAGATCCGGCCCCTCGTTTCCCAGACCTACCCCTTGAGTGAGATCCACCGCGCCCAGGAGGACTTCATCTCCAAGAACTTCCCAGGCAAGCTCGTGCTCGTGCCACCGGCCGTCCACCCGTAGCCCCCCGCCCGCGACGCCCAAGAAGTTCAGAATCCAGGAGTCAGAACCCCGTGAAAATCACCGAGATCGCCATCTACGCACACGAGCTTCCCGTGCGCAACGGCCCGTACCGCATGTCCCACGGCGAGATCTTCGCCCTCGACACCACCCTCGTCCGCATCACCACCGACACGAGCCTGACCGGATGGGGCGAGACCTGCCCCATCGGCCCCATCTACGAACAAACCCATGTCACAGGCAACCGCGCCGCCCTGGCCGAAATGGCACAAGGACTCATCGGCCAGGACCCGACCAACATCAACCTGCTGCACCGGCGCATGGACGAACTCCTCTACGGGCACCGCTACGCCAAGGCCGCAATCGACATCGCCGCGCACGACCTGACCGGCAAACACTACGGCGTCCGAGTCGCCGACCTGCTCGGCGGCGCCGAAACCGAACGCATCCCCTCGTACTACGCCCTGGCCGTCGACGAACCCAACGTCGTTGCCGAGCGCGCCGCCGCGAAAGCGGCAGAGGGCTACCCCCGCCTGCAGCTCAAAGTCGGAGGCCGCCCCGTCGACCTCGACATCGAAACAATCCGCAAGGTCTGGGAACGCGTCGGAAACCTGGGCACCAGCCTCGCCGTCGACGCCAACCGCGGCCTCACCGTTCGCGACACCTTGCGGCTCAGCCGCGAATGCCCCGATATCCCGTTCATCATCGAACAGCCCTGCAACACCATCGAAGAAGTACAAGATGTGCGTGCACGCACAAACCACGCGATCTACCTGGACGAGCTCACCACCGACCTCGCAAAAGCCGTCGGCGCGGTCGCCAGGCGCGACTGCGACGGACTCGGACTGAAAGTCACCCGTGTCGGCGGCCTGCACCCCATGTCGGTCATTCGCGACGTGTGCGAGGCCTACTCCACACCCACACCAGCGACGACTCCTGGGGCGGGGACATCATCGCCGCAGCCTGCACGCACCTCGGAGCTACCGTACGCCCGGCGCTCAACGAAGGCGTCTGGGTCGCCCAACCCTATATCGACGGCCACTACGACCCCCGCGGCGGCATCACCGTCGAAGGCGGCCACATCCGTCTCCCACAAGGCCCCGGCCTCGGCATCGAACCAGACGAAACACTCTTCGGCTCCCCCGTTGCAGTGTTCGACTGACAAGCAAAATCCAAGTGCAACGCCAATCGCCAACCTGACGTCAAGAGCGTCTGAGCAGGGAGGATCTGTCCTGTGGCTGGCGCTCCGGCTCCTTCTTGGATGCCCGTCCAGTCACAACATGCGGCATAGCCAGCTCCTGGCCCAGCGGACTTTATCAAGTCCAGAAGGCTTGGATTATTTCGACTATTCTCCAGCTGCACCGCTGCGGTTTTCTTCCCCTCTGAGTGTCAGGGTGGGATCTGAGAACATCATGAGTCACCGTCAATAAAACGTAATTTCGCCCTATTCTGACGCTGGCACACCAAGGGCAGGTGCCGCTTCGAGTAATGAAAGCGGGAGGATCTCAGGGCCCATCCTGGACTCGGGCGAACCCTTGTTGAGGACAGCCGGTCGCGCCCATACCTCCCGTCAAACAGCGGAGCAAGCATTGGGGGCACCATTTGGTCCTTGTCCCAATATTCCACCGCTCCCACCCTCTGCACTTTCAAAAGTTGCAGTGTCGCACTAGTCCTGCCGGCACGCTCGTGTGGGCTCTGACGATGTAGTGGTCGTCGGTTATGCGCGTAATCACTATTCCGGTTCCGTGAAATTTGGCGGCGGGAGAGATCTTCTTTATGGCGCCCGCCAGCGTTTGTTCGACGTCCGCACCTTTGGTGATGGTGACTTCGAGCATTCCAGGTGCCGGTGCACGAACAGTCTCTGCCCCGGCTGTCGCATCATTCATGGGGACTCCCGGCTCCCTAATCTGAACATGTTTTGAACTGGCCGCGCTGGCACTCGCGCAGCGGTGGCTATTCTGACGTCGACGCTGATCGTTGCGTCGAATTTCGCGTAGCTTATGAGGACGGCACTCCCTCGATCGCGAGTGGTCCGGCGCTGCCCGCCACCCCGTCCAACGCGGTTCTACGGCGAGGCGACCTCCGCGAAACCTCGACGGGTGCGACGGGTAATGGGACCCTCCGCCGGTTTCTGCTCCCGGGCATAATCCGCCGGCTAATTGACCGAACCTCCATTGGGATCGTTAGGGCGTTCGAGTTACTGCGGGAGATAAGCGTCTGCAGACGCAGTGAGCATAGGCCGTTATCAAGTACGACGTTGCCGATTATCGGCCAGGATCTGCTGCGGTGATCGCGGGCAGACAGACGAGTCAGCGCCGTCGGCCCTCTTCGCTGCGCCGTTCGGGGTGGGGTTCAGATTGGTTACTGGTCCTCGGATGTAGCGGCGTCGAGGTGGGACTTGGCGATCTGTTCCAGGTGCGTCAAGTCTGAGGCGATGGTGGTGAAGGTGTAGCCCTGGCGCAGCCGCTGGGCAGCGATCTCCCCGGCGGCGGTGTGGATGCCGGCGGCGATGCCCGCGGAGGCGGCCGCATCCGCGATGGTCTCCAGCGCCGCGTTGAACTCAGCCTCGACGGCGGGATCGCCCGGGAAGGCGCCGCCGACGGCGATGGCCAGGTCCGAGGGGCCGACGTAGATGCCGTCCAGGCCCGGGGTCGCACAGATCTCCTTGACGTTGGCCAGCCCCTCGGGCGTCTCGATCATGGCGAAGACGAGGGTGGCCGCGTTCGAATCAGCCGGGACAGGGCCGATCCGCAACGCCGAGCGCATCGGCCCATAGGACCGGCCGCCCATTGGGGGGTACTTGGCCGCGGCAACGGCCGCGGCCGCGTCCGCGGCGTTGTTGACGAGCGGGACAATGACGCCGACGGCGCCGGCGTCGAGCGCCTTACCAATCGCGGTAAAGTCGTTGGCCTCCACCCGGACCATGCCGACGGCGGTGTGCCCGGCGTCGATCGCCATCAGGCCGTTCAATACACCCGAGTAGCCGAGCAGGCCGTGCTGGGCGTCCAGGGCCACGTAGTCGTAGCCGAGCCGGCCGATGCGTTCCGTTGCCACGGGTGCGTCCAGCACCGCCCAGTAGCCGACGGCCTGCTCGCGGGCGCGGATCTTGCGGGCGAATTCAATGGCCAGGTCCGATGTCATCTGTATCTTCTACCTTCAGTTCGTGGGTGGTCTTGGGGGACTCAGCGGTTGTAGGCGGGCATGGGTCCGCGGAGCCCGGAGCCGACGGCGTCGCAGGCGGCGGTGACGTCCTCGGGCAGCGGTCCCTCGGCCACGGCGGCGATGTTGGCGCGCAGCTGCTCCACCTTGGAGCCGCCCAGCAGCATCGAGCCGACGCCGTCCCGGTAGGCGAGCCAGCGCAGCGAGAGTTCGGCGAGGGTGAGGCCCGCCCCCTTGGCGATGCCGGCCAGAGCGGTGACGGCTTCAAACAGCTGTTTGTCCCAGTAGCGCTGGGTGTACATGGCAGCCAGCTTGGAATCGCCGAAGCGGCCTTCGGAGGGCTTGGCCTCGAAGCTGTGTTTTCCGGTGAGCAGGCCGCCGCCCAGCGGGTTGTAGACCATGGTGTGGACGTTGTGGGTGGCGGCGAATTCGAGGTATTCCTCCTCCACCCGCCGGGCCACCAGGTTGTAGAGCTGCTGCGCCACGACGGGCTTAGGCGCACCCACCTCGCGGGCAACGTGGATCACGTCGGCGATCTGCCAGGCCGCGAAGTTGGAGACGCCCAGCGCCCCGATCTTCCCCTCTTCAGCGAGCTCGGCCACCGTGCGCACGGTGTCCTGCAGCGGGGTCGCGCGGTCGGGCTGGTGCAGGTAGAACAGGTCGATGCTGTCCACTTCGAGCCGGCGCAGGCTGCCCTCCACGCTGTTGCGAAGCCCTTGCGGGGACAGCGGCGAATGCTGGCCGTGGTCCGGGTGCGGCATGCCGGCCTTGGTGGCGAGGATGACCTCGTCCCGGCGTCCCTTGAGGAGACGGGCGAGTATTTCCTCCGTCACTCCGCCCACGTAGGCGTTGGCGGTGTCGATGGTGGTGATGCCGGCGTCGAGCGCCTCGTCCACCATGCGCGCGGCGGTGGCCTCATCGGCGGTGTCGCCGAACGTCATGGTGCCCAGGACCAGCCGCGAGATGGGGAGCTTCAGTCCTTCCACCGGGTTTCCTTCTGGCTGCTTGCTCATGCGTTGATTCTCCGTGGGTTGCTTCATTGCTTTCGCCAGGAAAGGTCGTTTCCTCTCCGGGATGTTTTGTTGTGGCGAACAGTTCTGCCAGCTGGGACGGGCCTCACTTGATTCGACCCGTTTTGCGCGCGGCTGGTTCAGCGTTGACTGCCTGGACATGACGAGCTGGCAGACCGCTCCCCCATCACTGTTTTGACCGCCGGATGGCCGCCTCAAAGGTTCTCAAGTCGAGGATCGTGGTCACCAGTGCGAGGGGGCTGAGCGACGCGAAGAGAAGAAGCGCCGGTGCGGCCGCCTGGAGGTACGACAGACCAATAAAGACAGCGGCAAGCCCCAGCGTCGCGAACGGCTGGGCGAGCGCTAGCATCCATGCTGCGCGTACCAGCCGGATTCCGCCCGCCTCGAGGTGAGCGGCAACGAAGGGCAAGTGGATGAGCGTCGCACAGAACATAGCCGCCACAATGACGAGGACGTAGAAGGCCACCGATCCGACTACTCCGGGGTTTCCAATGCTGAGCCATAGTCCATAGGCGAGCAGGGCACCCACCACGGTGAGGGCCCAGCCCAGCGCATTGGCCCGCCAGAAACCGTCGCGCCAAGCGGCGGTCATGGCACGGATCGAAGACTGGTCGCGTGTTTCAGGGTGCACTAACCACCTTCGCATCACTACGTACACCGCATTCGTAGCTGGGAACAGGCCCAGGATCACTCCTCCAGCCAGGGTCAGTCCGATCCAGAGCAGGTTGAGAAGGGCGAGGCGCCAGATCCATTCAATACCGGGGTTCGCCAGTGAGGTGGCTGCCTTGACGCCGGAACGCGGGAAGGGGTGTGTCTGAGATTGCACGATGTTATCCCTTGATGGCCCCGACGAGGATTCCCTGCTGGAAGTAGCGCTGGGCGTAGGGGTAGAAGGCGAGGATTGGCACGATCGCGAAGATCATGGTGACTGCTGCGATGTTCTGCGGGACCAACTGGTGGCCTCCCATTGTTATCTGCTGGAATGACGTGGCGTTCGTATCGGTGTTGAGCAGCAGCCGGTAGAGCACGAGTTGGATCGGGGCAAGGGTCTTGTCCTGCAAGTAGATCAGTGGGACGAGGAAGGAGTTCCATATCTGGACGGCGTAGAAGATGCCAATTGTTCCGAGCAGAGGCTTGGACAGTGGCAGATATATCCGCCACATGGTCTGCAGGTCGTTGGCTCCGTCGATAAGCGCCGATTCTTCAAGTTCGACCGGGATGTTTCTCAGGAACGTTATTGCTATCAGGAGCAGGAAGGTGCTGAATCCGAACGGGATTACCATCGCCAACCAGTTGTTGACGAAGCCGAGCTGCGAGTTGATCACGTACGTGGGGACGATGCCGGCATCGAAGACCCAGGTGATGAGAAACAGCATGACGATGGCTCCGCCGCCTCGCAGCCGAGCCTTGGATAGCGGATACGCGGTGAGGTAAGTGATGGCGACTGAGAAGGCAACACCGACGGAAGTGTAGAGGAGCGAGTTCAGCAGAGACCGAAGGATTCCGAGTCGTTCGTTCGTGAGTACGTATTTGTACGTCTCGATATTGATGCCCTCGGGGATGAGTGCGACTTTGCCTGCGTTAACCGCGGAGCCGTCTGAGAGTGAGACGGCGAGGATGTACACGAAGGGGTAGATGCAGGCTGCGACGATGGCGAAGAGCACGACCAGGTTCACGATGTCGAACGCTGTTGGCTTCCGTCGGCGGCGGGTCTGAAGTGTTGAAGGACGCTTGTTTTGGCGGAGGGTGAGAGTCATTAGAAGAGCCCCGATCCGGTGAGGCGCTTGGTGATCCGATTGGTCCCGAGCACGAGGATGAACGCTACGATGCCTTGCAGCAGGCTGACTGCCGCTGCGTAGCTGTACCTGGGGAAGCCTTCTGAGGCGAACGCGAGGCGGTAGACGTAGGTCTGGAGTACGTCGGCGGTCGAATATGTGTTGGGGTTGTACATGAGGAGTATCTTGTCGACGTCGACGGTCAGTACCTGGCCGAGTGCCAGGATCAGCATGACGACCATCATGGGCACCAGTGCCGGCAGCGTGACGTAGCGCATCTTGCCGAACCGCCCAACGCCATCCATTTCCGCGGCTTCGTAAAGCGATGTGTCGATTGCAGTCATTGCGGCAAGGTAAATGATGGTCCCATATCCGAACGTCTGCCAGACGTTGAGTCCGATGTAAAGGGGACGGAACCAGGCCGGGTCAGTGAGGAATGAGATCGGTTGGCCGCCGAAGTTTTTGATGATCTCGTTGACCAGGCCTCCCTGCGGGGAGAGCAGGGTGTAGAGGATCGAGACGAGAACCGCGGAGGAGATGAGGTAGGGGACGAAGCTCATAGTTTGAATGAACTTGCGTGCGTAAGTGAGCCGGACTTCGTTAAGGAAGAGGGCGAAGATGATCGGCGCGGGGAAGCTGAAGATCAGGGTTCCGACCGCGAGGATCAGCGTGTTGCCCACGAGTCCCGGGATCTGAGGATCGTTGAAGATTTCTTGGAATTGCTGCAGTCCTACCCAGGGACTGCCCCAGAGGCCGAGGAACGGGCTGAAGTTTTTGAAGGCGATGACAAGCGCGGCGACGGGCGCGATCTTGAAGACCGCCAGGTGGATGAGCCCCGGTACGAGCATGAGATAAAGCCACTTGTTCCGGAGGAGACTGCGCTTGCCGCGCCGGCGGCTCCTTGCGGGAGCCTCCGGCGGGGCAACGGGTTTTGATTCGAGGAGGGTCATGATGCTGCCTGGTCTGTCTCTAGGTCACTTCTGCAAAGACTCGTAGGCAGCTTGGTCGATGGACACAATGTCCTTGTAGCCCTTGGCTGTGGCCTGGTCGAGGAAGGAGTTCCACTGATCCATGCCTAGCTTGCCCTGCACGAACTGCGCAATCTGGGCGGTTACGAAGGGGTCGACAGTTGCCTTGAGCGAGGTCCGCTTATCGAGTTGTTCCGCGGTGTACGTCAGGGTCGGAACAACCTTGACGGAGTTGTTGAAGTATTCAGGAGCGAAAGACTTGGTCTGCGGGTCCATCCACTGCTGATACGCGTTGTTGTCGGCCGGCGTCGGGAACGTGAGCCGTTCCTGAAGGAAGTTCCATGCCGGTGTGCCTACGGGCTTGTTGCCTTCCTTCGTGAAGTCAACCGTGTATTGGGGTTTTTTATTAACTATCTTGTAGGACTGGCCCTCGACACCATAGTGCATGGTGGTTTGTCCCTCCGGGCTGTACAGGTAGTCGAGGAATTTCAGAACCTGAGGGGCCTTGTTCGATTTGGCGCTAACGGCCAGAACACGGTTGGTCTGGTAGATGCTGGTCGGACGCTTCCCGGGTTGGCCGTCGCTGGTTGTGAATGCCGGCAGGACACCGATCGCGTATGCCGGATCATTCTTAGGTCCGCCGTTCTGCATGAACCATTGCGGGCGGGTGAAGAAATCATCGGCCACGGAAGCCTTCCCCGTGAGCATCTTTTCCTGCCAGGAATCCTCGGTGTTCGAGCCGTTCACCCATTCGGGATCGATGAGACCGCGGGAGTACAGGTCCCTGTACCACTCGATTTCTTTCTTAAAGTTCGGGGAGTACAGGTCTTGGCCAGCACCGCTCTCGTATTCTCCCTGCACCTTGCCGTCAACAATGCGGTCCTCGGCGCCGAATGCGTAGTTGAACTTGAGGAAAGAGTCACGGCCAGAGAGCGGGAAGTAGTTCCCGACCTTTTTCCCGTAGAAGTCCTTGAGCTTTTGCAACTGATCTGTGAAGTCTTGGGTGCTTACCGACTTGGCGGGCGTGATGCCTGCTGCTTTGTACATGTCAGACCGGTAGAAGGTGACGTGCGACAGCTTGGGCTGCTCTGCCATGAGTCCGAAGATCTGACCCTTGGAGTTCGTGACGAGCTTGCGGTACTCGGGGTTCGAGTCGAGGTACTTCTGGATGTTCGGCGCGTCCTGCTTGATCAGCGGGGCAAGGTCTTGGAACGCGCCCTGCCCGCCGTAGACCTGGGACTGGGCGTAGGAGGAAATGACCGCGTCCTGCACATCACCGGACGTCATTGCCAGGTCGAGCTTCTGGTAGTAACTGTCGTTTGCCCCGCCGTCCACGAGGTCCACATTCACGCCCGACTGCTTTTGTGCAGCCGGCAACCATTCGAGGTCCTTAAGCCAGTCCTGGTACTGAGTAGCGAGGCGGTATGAG
Organism: Arthrobacter sp. NPDC056493; assembly: GCF_042795115.1. Lineage (NCBI taxonomy): Bacteria > Bacillati > Actinomycetota > Actinomycetes > Micrococcales > Micrococcaceae > Arthrobacter > Arthrobacter sp. NPDC056493. The sequence continues at coordinate 12,732 of NZ_JBHTSL010000011.1, forward strand.
AAACCGCCGCTGGCGCTCGAGTTGCTATCTTGCGCCCCCGGGGTGCACGCAGCAAGCGCCGCAAGGAGGGCGGCTGACCCGGCAACGGCAGCCATTTTCTTGATTGAAGTCTTCAACGCACTTCCTTGTGTTGGGGGAGATCCGTGTTCAACGCAATGCGTTTTCACGTGTGAGTGAAACCACTCTAAGCCCAAAGCATGCGCGTTGCAAGCAAACTTGATCGCTTGTTTCGCGCAAATCGCGTTCTTCCGCGGGATAGCAGCATTGGGACGCAGCAGTTTAGGTTCTGCCGGAGTGCCGTCGCACCATGCCGTGCATAGGGGGCAGGCACGGATGAACCGTAGTCGAGGAAATGCACACACCGCGCGAAAATTTCCGGAGGAAGGCCACGCCTACGGTCGAGCGGCGATATCAGGACTCTTGGGCCGTCGGGTGGGCCGGCGGGTGTGGTTAAAACATGCATGCACCATCCGTCCTGCCGCCTGAAATCGAGAAGCGTCAATCTCAGCGAGGGGAAGACGCAGCAGGCCGGGAGGCCGCCTAATTCAATGGTGGAGACGACCGAACCAGCAGCAATGTCGCGCGTTGCAGTGGCCTCGGCAGACGGCGAGCCCCCTGGATCCATTGGGCGGCCGTCGACCCGCATCACCCATCGGCCGCCCGCACCCCTGGGTGGCTATGGTGCGGGAACCACTTCCACGTTTATTCCTTCTTTCCGAAACTCTGCAAGCACCTTAGGGTCGGCAGTCCAATCGGTGACGATTGTCCAATCCCTCTGGTCAAACCGTGCCGAGTATTTGTACGTCCTGCTTCCCATTTTGCTTGCGTGCACAAGCACGTAAACCTTCCTCGACCGTCGCGCCATAACCTCTTTGAGGCGGGTCTGCTCGAGATCGGCCTCAATGACCTCGCCCGTCGGGAGCACGCTGTCCGCTCCGAGGAACGCGACATCGAACGACATTCTTTCCAGCGTTGACTCGGTCAGCGGGCCAATAAATGAATCACTCGCGGGTCGCAGGTGTCCGCCAAGGCAGAACACATCCAGATCCTGGCGTGCGTGGATGTGGTTCAGTGCGACAAGACTTGGGGTAGTGATTGTCAAAGCCGAGTCCGCGGGCAGGGTCCGTGCAACCAGTGCGCATGTTGAGCCGGCGTCAAGGAGGACGCTGTCGCCTTGACCGATTTGGGCAACGGCCCAGGAAGCGATAGCCGCTTTCTGGTCGTAGGCTTCGCGACTGCGAACAGCAATACTGCTTTCGACCTGCCCTACGGTGGCGATTGCGCCACCATATGTCCTCGCCAGGCGGCCGCTGCTGCTCAGAAGCGCCAAGTCGCGGCGCACGGTGGATGGCGTGACGTTGAACTGGCGAGCGATGGCGGCGACATTCGCGACACCCATCTCGCCGGCAAGTTGAACGATTCGTTCACGCCGTTCGCGCGCAGACAGGGAGCGGATGCCACGCGCTCCGTCAATGGGTTCTTCTGTAACGACAATTCCTTTTTCTTCCACATGCTTAGTGTAGGGTCTGGAAAGCTGCGCATAACGCGCTACCATGGTCGAACACAACGCGCATTTTTCTAGGAGCATCATGCACAGTAGTCAGGGTCCCCGGACCAGCACGTTCGAGGAAACAGCGCAAGGACTTGCTTTTCAGCTGCTTCCGACATCCGCACGGGAAAACCATGCATCCTTTATTACCGGGCTTGGTGATGGCGCCCTTGGCTGCGCCTGGTTTGCTGGAAGCGCGGAAGGAAAACCCGACGTCGACATTGTGATGTCGACGCTTTCCTCCGGGGAGGGCAACTGGGCGGAAGAGCGCGTGGTGGCAGCCACGCCAGGACGTTCGGACCAGAACCCTGTTCTCTTTCGGAGCCCCACCGGAGAACTGGTGCTTTTGCACACTGCCCAGGTCCTGGGAGCGCAGGACACTTCCCGCGTCCTTCTGCGTCGCTCCAGTGATGGTGGTGAGTCTTGGTCTGAACCTGCCGAGATCGCCGGTGACCCTGGGCTTTTCATCCGCCAGCCGGTCGTCGCCATCTCCCCGACACGGTGGTTGCTGCCGGCGTTCCGCTGCCTTCCGCTTCCAGGGCGGCAGTGGCGCGGCTCGGCAGATGTCACTGTTGTTCTCATCACTGACGACGCTGGCACCACGTGGCGCGAAGTCGAGGTGCCAGAGTCGACCGGCCTCGTCCACATGGCGATAGTACGGCGGTCCGAAGGCCGGTTGCTCGGCTTTTTCAGAAGCCGCTGGGCCGACAGGGTCTACCGCACCACTTCTGCCGACGAGGGCGAGACGTGGTCTGCGCCGACGCCAACGGAGGTGCCGAACAACAATTCATCGATCGCTGTCGGCTCCCGGGAAGCCTCCGGTCCACTCCTTCTCGTCGCGAACCCGGTCGCGGCACCCGAAGGAGCACATGAAGGCGACGACGATGAACTGCTCACCGAGGGAAAGTACACGGCCCCCGGCACCCGGCAGCCGCTTGCACGGCACGCCGTGTGGGGAACCCCCCGCCTCCCACTCACCTTGCTTTTGTCGGACGACGAAGGGCAGTCGTGGCGCTCCGTGCTCGACCTCGAAGATAGCCAGACGCTCGCTGAAGCCGGCATCGTCGAGTCGGAGGCTGAATATCGCGGCTTAGAGATCTCCTACCCCAGCCTCTACGTTGACGACGCGGGGACCGCTCACGTGACCTACTCGTACCTTCGCGACGCCATTAAGTACGTGCGCGTTCCAGCGGCAGTATGGGGACACTGATTTCCAAAACTCAACCGCGGTCCCGCTGGTTGGCTCCGACCCAAGTGGCCCATCGACCCCTGGCGGAAGACGCACATCCGGCTTCCGGCCAGGCCCGCCCGAGGGCAAACCAACCAACGGCATGACTTGGCTGCCCCTCGAAAATGCGCCTCGCACCTCCCAGCTCCATCGACGCGCACCCGGTTATGCGGCCAGGATGACGTTCTTGAGGAAACCGTATGCGCGATGCGCGCATTTGTTATGGCGCACTGCGCGCAATTATGTAATGATGTTTAGCAGATCCAGCTGACCAGTGTGGACTTCAGCCGATTTATCGACCCGAGAGGAGCAACGTGGGTTCCGTGTTTGTGCAGGCCGATGATTTCTCCGGCGCCGCCGAGGTTGGCTACTGCTTTGTGGAGCACCACCTGTCCGCACAAGTCCTCCTGGGTACAGGTACTTCGAGAATGCACGACGGTGCCGACACCGTTGAGGGGCCAAGCACCGACGTGATCGTGACCGATACGCACTCCCGCGGACTGTCTGAAGCTGCCGCCGAAGGGCTGGTGAAAGGTGCTTTCTCCGGCCCCTCGGCTTCGGGTGCGCGGGTGATGTTCAAGAAGATGGACTCGCTGTGGCGCGGCAACATGCCTGCCGAGATTCGCGCGTTGGCAAGCCTTGGTTTCCATGCCGTTGTTGCCGGAGCACTCCCACAGCTGGAGCGCTCGGTAGTGGATGGCCGGCCGCTGGTCGCCGGCATTCCCTTAGCGGAAACGGACCTGTGGCAGGCCGAGGTTGCCTCCCCGCCGACGGACGTACCGTCCCTGCTCCGCCCGGAGGACCCGGCATCGATCCAGACCGTGAATCTGGATGGCGTTCGGTCCAGTTCGCTGACCACCAAGCTGGCCGGACTCCTGAACTCCGACCTGCCCCGATTAGTGGTGGTCGATGGTGAAACCATGCCGGACCTGGAGCATGTCGTGGATGCACTGCTCGACCTGATGTTTCGGGCAGGCGGCCGCCGCATCGTGCTGGTAGGAACCGGCGGAGCTGCTGATGTCCTCGCTCAGCGCCTTAAGACACAAGCTGTGCGGAATACGCAAAAAGTGGTAGACACCGACGCAGCCACTGTCGAACCAGAGGCACCCGGGCGACCGGTGCTCGCCGTCGTAGGTTCCGCGTCCAAAACGGCACAGGCGCAGCTGGCGCAACTGGAGGCCCAGGGCTTCACAGTGGTCCGGCTTCACCCGCTGTACGCCGGCGCGATGCACGCCTACGTGCCCCAACTGGCCCAAGTTTCCTCCGAGTTGAAGGCAGGGAACCCCGTAGCAGTCGCATTGGCGGCCGTAAAAGTGGATCCGGCAAAAGCCGCAAACATCGTGGGAGCTCTCTCGAAGTTCGCGGCCGAGGCAGCGAAAGCAGTCCCGGCTGACCTGATCCTCACCGGCGGAGAGACGGCCCGGGAAGTCCTGGACGCCGTCGGCTGCTCCAACCTGGTGCCGATCGCGGCCGTGCAGCACGGGGCCGTGCTGAGCCGGGCCAACGACGGGACGCTGGTGGGCACCAAGCCGGGTAACTTCGGCGATGACCTGGCCCTCCTGCAGCTGTATGACGAAATCCGGAAGCGCCGCGCCCGGCCGCCCCAAGGGACTCCCGCCAACGCCATTCCGCAGAACTTCCCAAGAACCTGGAGCAACAATGACTGACGAGACAAACCAGAACCAGCCACTCCCCTATGTGGCCGTGACCATGGGCGACGGCGCCGGCATCGGCCCGGAGGTGATCGTGCCAGCGGTCCTGGACCAGGGGATCCTGCAGGAATGCCGGCCGGTGGTGATCGGCGATGCGCTCCGGCTGCGCCAGGCTGCGGACATCCTGGGCGTCGAGGCGGACATCCAGGGGATCGAAAACGTTGAGGACGCGGTGTTTACGTCGCGCCGGGTGAACGTGATCGACCTGGCGCTGCTGCCGGAGGACCTGCCCTGGGGCCAGCTCTCCCGAGTGGCCGGGCACGCCGCGTACGAGTACATTCGGGTGGCCAGCGAGCTGGCGATGTCCGGGAAAGTCCAGGCTATCTGCACCGCGCCGCTGAACAAGGAGGCGCTGCACGCCGCCGGACACATTTTCCCCGGGCACACCGAGCTGCTGGCCTCCCTCACGGGCACCGCGGAAGTGTCCATGATGCTCTCCACGCCCAAGATCCGCGTGATCCACGTGACCACCCACATCGGGCTGGCGGATGCGATCCGCAAGATTAACCCGGACCTTGTGCAGCGCACCATCCGCCGCGGCCACGAGGCGCTGGTCCGGGCGGGCATCCCGAACCCGAAGATCGGCGTGTGCGCCATCAACCCGCACGCCGGCGAGAACGGCCTGTTCGGCCAGGGCGAGGAAGCGGAGAAGATCGAGCCAGGCGTGAAGGCCGCGCAGGCGGACGGGATCAACGCGGTGGGTCCGCTGCCGGCGGACACCCTGTTTTTCCTGGCCGGCCGGGGCGACTATGACCTAGTAGTGGCCATGTACCACGACCAGGGACACGGGCCGGTGAAGGTGCTGGGCATCGAGGCCGGCGTGAACATCACCGTGGGCCTGCCCGTCATCCGCACGTCCGTGGACCACGGCACCGCGTTCGACATCGCCGGCAAGGCAATCGCCGATTCACGGTCCATGGTGGAGGCTCTGCACCAGGCCGCGGAGATGGCCACCCGCCCGTCCATGGCCTTCTAAGCGCACTGACTCACGCCTTCATCGGCCATCTGATCACAAGCCCCGACTGCAGATCGGGCCACGACACGACAACGCGAGGGCGTGTAAGAGAATTGGAGGACGACCCGCGCAGCCACACCAGTGATACGCTGCTTCGTCCGGACGAGAAGAGAAGATGTTTCGGCCTCGTGCACGCCTGAGGCGCTTCGGATTGGGGTACAGCCCAACCTGACGTCAGGCACGAAGCCTAATGGCGTCAGAATAGGGTCCGGATTCCTCTTTTCTGACAGGAGCTTCGGGAACTCTTAGATCGCAACCTGACATAGACACCGCATCCAACGATGAGCCGATCACAGGCGGGCCCGAACCACCCGGCGGCGGCGACCGCTACACCAAACTGTGCCGCAGCACGGAAAAGCCCCGGACCTGGAAGGTCCGGGGCTGCGCGGGGTTCTGTTACCGCTCGATGCTGACGGTGAGATCCAGGTGGATGTCGGTGCCGACGGCCAGGCGTTCCTGGAGGTAACGGGCAAGGCTCGCGTCGCTGTCGGTGTGAACGCTTTGCGGGATCGCTCCGCGGAGGAGAGCCTTGGTGCTGGTGGACTTAACCATGTCCAGCGGCGCCCAACCACGGTGGGTGGAAGTGAGGCGTTCCAGGTCGGTGCGGAAGGAGCGCCGGTGGTCGTCGCGGACCGTGGCGCACATGGTGAACGGGATGAAAGCAGTAGGCAAAGATGTCCTCTCAAGAGGCAGCCGGTGGTCGGCGCCGATATAGAACAAGGTCCGTTTGGCCGCTGTTATTCCGTTTCGGCAGGTTATGAGTCCGACGTCACGGCGGAGTGATCCCGACCCGCCGGCAACAAACGCCCGACGCCGGATCCGTCACCATGGCGGGCGGAAACGGTGCCTTAGCGGCGGGCCCTGCCCGCGGCGGCCTTCCGGAAAACCGTCAGCCCGTCCTTCTTGTGGATCATCGCCCGGCCCTTGCCGTCTTCCTGGATGATCCAGAAAACGCTGCCATCCAGCGCCACCATGTCAACGCGCCCGCTGGCCATGACCCGCCGGTCGCGGCACACGGTAACCTCGTCCGAACGCGAAAGCTTGCACCAGTTGGGGACCGGCTCGAGGGGGATGGGGCGGGCCTGCCCGCCGGCGGCGATAGGCGGCTTGCGCAGGCGGTGCTGGCGGGGCGCTGCGATCGGCGTGGCTGCGCTCGGCGTGGGTGCCATCAAAGTGGACATGGGTCTTTACCTTTAGAAGAGTATGGCTAAGGCGGGCCGGAATCCTGTTCGGGTGCCGGCCCGCCTCTTACCAAGCGGTGGTTCTGGAACTAAAACTGTCCGCCGTCGGCCTTCACGGCCAAAACGGGACGGTCAGCCTGCATGAGGATGCGCTGCGCGTGGCTGCCAAGGATGAACTTGCCCACCTGCGTGCGGTGCCGCAGCCCGATGACGATCAGGGAGGCGTTTTCATCCCGGGCGACGTCGAGGAACTCATCCGCCAGATCATGCTGGTAGGGCGGCTGGATCACCCGGGCCGTCACGCCTGCGTCCGCCGCCTGCTGGGAGGCCTTGGCCAGGACATCGTCCGGCGCGACCGACTTGTCCACCAGGGCGCCTTCACGGGCGGAGTTGACGATCACCAGATCCTGGTTGCGGAGGCGGGCCTCTGCAATGCCGGCCGCGAGGGCGGCCTCCCCCGCCGGGGTGGGGACGAATCCAACGATGATGCTCATACCTTCTCCTTGATTTCAGTGGCGGCGGTTCCCGCGGGGACAGGGGCCTTGCGCTTGGCCAGCGCTGAGCGGATGCCCGGAAGCACGGCCACGACGACGAACACGATGAGGAGCGTGGCGGAAATGGGCCGGCTGAAGAAGCCCATTGGGTCGCCGCCAAACACCAGCAGCGCGCGGCGCAGGGAGCTTTCCAGCAGGGAACCCAGCACGAAGGCCAGCACCAGCGGCCCCGGTTCGAAACCGAACTTCTTCATCAGGTAGCCCACGATCCCGAAGACCACCACGAGCGTTACGTCGAACATGCTGTTGTTGATCGTGTACGCGCCGAGCAGGGTGATCAGCGCCGTGATGGGCGCCAGGATCGCGGCGCGGACGCGGAGGATCTTCACGAAGATCCCCACCAGCGGCAGGCTCATGATCAGCAGCAGGATGTTGCCGATATACATGGAGTTCACCACGCCCCAGAACAGTCCCGGGTCCTGCTCCACGAGCTGCGGGCCGGGGGTGACGCCCTGGATCAGCAGTGCGCCGAACATCAATGCCATGGTGGCGTTGGCCGGGATGCCGAGGGTCAGCAGCGGAATGAACGACGACGTCGCCGCGGCGTTGTTGGCGGTTTCCGGCCCTGCCACGCCCTCCGGCGCACCCTTGCCGAAGCGCTCCGGCTGCTTGGCCCGCTTCTTCTCCATGGCGTACGAGGCCATCGAGGCGATCGTGGCACCGCCGCCGGGCAGGATGCCCAGGAAGAAGCCGAGGACCGAACCGCGTCCGATCGCGCCGGACGCCTGCTTGAGGTCGCCCCGGGAGGGCCAGACATTTGCGACGGCGGAGGGGGCCTTTGCGGCGCGGTGGCGCTCCTCGAGGTTGTACATGATCTCGCCGAGGCCGAAGATACCCATGGCGATCGGCACGAAGTCGATGCCGTCCGCCAGCTCCAGGCTGCCGAAGGTGAACCGGTTTTCACCGGTGAAGATGTCCCGGCCAACGGTGGCCAGCAGCAGTCCGATCGCGGCGGCGATGAGTGCCTTGGTCTTGGAACCGCTGCTGATGGTGGCCACCAGCAGGATGCCCAGCAGCGCCAGGGCGGTGTATTCGGCGGGACCGAAGTCCAGCGCGAAGCTCGCCACGATCGGGGCCAGGAACGTCAGGCCGACGATGGATGCGGTGCCGCCGATGAACGAGCCGATGGATGCCAGGCCGAGGGCCGTGCCGGCCCGTCCCTGCTTGGCCATCTGGTAGCCGTCGAAGACGGTCACCACCGAGGACGCCTCGCCGGGCAGCCGCAGCAGCACCGAGGTGATGGTGCCGCCGTACTGGGCGCCGTAGAAAATGCCGGCCAGCATGATGATGGCGGTGACGGGCTCAACGTTGTAGGTCAGCGGGAGCAGGATGGCGATGGTCGCCGCGGGCCCCAGGCCGGGCAATACGCCGATCAGCATTCCGATAACGACGCCGATCAGGCAGTACAGGAGGTTCATTGGCTCCAGGACGACTGCAAATCCGTTGATCACGGGATTCAGGAAATCCACGGTGGTCTCCTAGAAGAGGTGGGGGATGGAAGTGTTGAGCGCCGTCACGAAGATGCCGTAGAAGGCTGCCACGACGACGGCGCTCACCAGCAGCGTGGAACGCCAGGTTTCGCCGCCGAGGAAGCGCATCCAGATGATGCACAGCACCAGGGCCGGCAGTTCGAAGCCGGCGACCGGCATGAGGGCCACCATGGCGGCCAGGGTGACCAGCCCGGTCAGCGGCGCCACGGACATGCGGGTGAACTTCTCCGCGTCCCGGTTGTGCCGGCCCATGATCAGCTGGAATAGCCCGAGGACCACCATCACGCAGCTGATCATGAACGGCCACAGGCCAGGCTGCGGGGCGGACGGTGTGCCCAGGCCCATGGCCACGGACAGTACCACGGCCCCGACGCCGACGCCGATGACCACCAGGGAGGATCCCACGTTTGCCAGCGCACCGGCGGCCGGGGGCTTTTCTTCCTCCCACTGGGCCGCCAGCTGTTCCGGGGTCAGATCGTCGGGCTCGCCGACGGGAAGGTCATTGGTGCCGTCCCCGGCGGAGGAAACAGCGTTGGAGCTGTTCCCTCCGCCGGATACCGGTGATGCTGCCTGCATTGGAATCACTTGTTCCCGGCGAGGCTGATGCTGTACTTCTCCACCAGGGCCTTGTACTTGGCTGCGTAGTCCTTCCACTGGGTGACTACTTCCGCACCGGAGATTTCCTTCGGAGTCAGCATGTTCTTCTTGTTGAACTCCTTGTATGAGTCCGACTTCAGGGTGTCCTGGATGGCGGCGAGGAGCTTGTCCTTGACCTCCTTGGGAGTCCCCTTCGGGGCGGCGACGGCACGGTACTGGGCGACCGGAACGTCGTAGCCCGATTCCTTGGCGGTGGGCGTGTCCGGCAGGAAGGAGTTGCGCTCCTCAGAGAAGACCAGCAGCGGGGATACCTTGCCGGCCTGGATCTGCGGCATGGCCTCGCCGAGCTGGATGGTGGCCAGTTCCACCTGGTTGCCCAGGACGGCGGTCAGCGCGGGCTTGCCGCTGTCGAAGGGAACGTCGGTGCCCTTGACGTTGGCCTGCTTGAAGAGCACGGTCTGGGCGAGCTGGCTGCCGGTGCCGACGCCGGTGGTGCCGTAGGTGACGTTGCGGCCGGCCGAGGTCACGTCCTTGATGGACTTGAAGCCGGACTTTTCGCTGGCCACCAGCACATAGTCGTCCTGGGACAGGCCGGTGATGATGTCGAAGTCATCGATGTTCACTGCTTCGTCCTGGGTCACGGCCAGCGGCGTGATGGTGATCAGGGAGGCGGTGAGCAGCAGGAGGTTCTGGCCGTCGGCCGGCTTGCCCGCCACTTCCTTGCTGGCCAGTGCGCCGTTGGCACCGGGCTTGTTCACGACGGGAATCGGGGCGCCGAGGGTTTTGGCGGCACCTTCGGAAACGGCGCGCGCGATGAGGTCGGTGCTGCCGCCGGGTGCCTGGCCCACGGTGAGGGTGACGGGGCCGTTGGGGTACTTCGATGAATCGCTGCTGCCGCCTGCAACGTTGCCGCATGCGGTCATGGCCAGCAGGGTGATGGCCGACGCCGCTCCGAGAACGGCGCGGCGGGTGGGGAAGTGCATCATTGAAACTCCTCGTTTGCACTGAGGGCTGCCTCAGCCCCCAGGTGTGTGTGAACCGGGTCACTGCCGGATCGCTAGGTCGAGTGTAGGGAAGCGCTATGATGCATGTCTAAGCCCAAATATGCATCAAGTAATACCGGGAGGGCATCACGTTTACCTTCGACCAGCTGACCGGGTTCATCGCCGTCGCCGAGGAACTGCACTTCGGCCGGGCCGCCGAGCGCCTCAACATGACCCAGCCGCCACTGAGCCGCCAGATCCAGAAACTGGAGAAGACGGTGGGGGCCGAACTCCTCGAGCGGGACAACCGCCGGGTTGAGCTGACCGCCGCCGGACGCGCGTTCCTTGACGAGGCCCGCAGGCTCATGGCGCTGGCCAGCCGGGCACCCGTGACGGCGCGGCGCATTGCCTCCGGCCGGCAGGGCCATCTCCGCATCGGCTTCACGGCCGCCAGCGGATTCAGCATCCTGGGCCCGCTGCTGGAGGAGATCGGCGCAATCGTGCCCGATGTGGACATCGACCTCCAGGAATTGGTCACGGGCGAACAGATCCAGGGCCTGCTCACCGGCGAACTGGACCTCGGCCTGGCGCGTCCGCCCTTCGACACTGAAGTTTTCGACTCCCACCTGCTGTACCGCGAGTCGATGGTGCTGGCGGTTCCGGCATCACACCCCCTCGCGGACCTCAAGCGGGACATCCAAAACGAGGACCTCAAGGACGAGCCGCTCATCATGCATTCCCCGACGCAGGCCAGGTACTTCTACGACCTCGTGGTCCGGCTGCACGCCATCCGACATGAAAACGTGGTGCACACCGTCAGCCAGATCCTCACCATGGTCTCGCTGGTGGCCGCCAAGCGGGGGGTGGCCTTCGTACCCCACTCGGCAACAGCGCTGGGCATCCGGGGTGTTTCGTTCCTGCGTCTGGCCAGCGGTGAAGAGGAACCCGTGGAGCTGCATGCCATCTGGAACAGGGACGCCAAAAACCCGGCTCTGGTGCGGTTGCTGCGGGACCTGGAGTTTGCGGCCAACTGAGCGCTTCCGGCTTCGGCAGACTCAATGCGCCCAGGGTATCAATAGATACAAAAATGCACTTGGACAGGCATGGACGGGCCTCCCTAATCTGAAAAGGAACCACACCACCCCGCCGCTCCCGGCACCGACTCCAAGGACATCCCGTGGCAAAACTTTCACCCCAGGAACTCGCCAACACCCTCAAGGACGGGCTGCTGTCCTTCCCCGTAACCTCCTTCGATGCAGAGCTGCAGTTCGACGAGGAAAACTACCGCAAGCACCTTGCATGGCAGGCCAGCTACCCCGTTGCCGGCCTCTTCGCCGCCGGCGGCACGGGCGAGGGCTTCTCGCTCACCCCCGCCGAGTCGGCCCGCGTGGTCCGTGCCGCCGTCGAGGAAGTCGGCAACACCGTCCCCGTCCTGGCCTCCGCCGGCGGCTCCACCGCCCAGGCCATCGAAAACGCCAAGGCCGCTGAGGCTGCCGGCGCCGAGGGCATCCTGCTCCTGCCGCCGTACCTGACCGAAGCGGACCAGGGCGGTCTGATCGACCACGTCAGCGCCGTGTGCAGTGCCACGTCGCTCGGCGTCATCATCTACAACCGCGCCAACGCCATCTACAAGGACACCACGGTGGCCACCCTGGCCGACCGCCACGAGAACCTGATCGGCTTCAAGGACGGCGTGGGCGATCTCGAGCACGACGCGCGTGTCTACGCCAAGCTCGGCGACCGCCTGTTCTACCTGGGCGGCCTCCCCACCGCAGAGACCTTCGCACTGCCGCTCCTGCAGCTGGGCATGAGCACCTACTCCAGCGCCATGTACAACTTCGTTCCGCAGTTCGCGCTGGACTTCTACCAGGACGTCCGCAACCAGGACCGCGCGGCGGTCAACCAGAAACTCAACGACTTCGTCATCCCCTACCTGGACATCCGCGACCGCGTGAAGGGCTACGCCGTCTCCATCGTCAAGGGCGGCCTCGACGCGATCGGCCGTTCCGCCGGCGGCGTCCGTCCCCCGCTGCAGAACATGGCCGAAAAGGACCTGGCCGACCTCAAGGCACTCATCGCCAAGGTCTCCTAGTTGCCGGCCGCTTAGCCAACCCCCAACTTTTACCCAGGAGAACCATCGTGACCCTCACCGGACATTCCCTGATCGCCGGACAGACCGTTGCCGGCAAAGGCAAGACCACGTTCGCCTTCAACCCGGCCAGCAACGAACAGCTCGAACCCGCCTACACCCTGCTCACCGGGGAACAACTGAAGGGGGCCACTGCCGCTGCCGCCGAGGCCTTCGCGTCCTTCAGCACCCTTGACCCCGAAACCCACGCCGCGTTCCTGGACGCGATCGCGGACAACATCGAAGCCATCGGCGACGAACTGATCGTCCGCGCCGGCCAGGAAACCGGCCTGCCCGCCGCCCGCCTGACCGGCGAACGCGCCCGCACCACCGGCCAGCTCCGCCTCTTCGCCAAAGTGGTCCGCCAGGGCGACTTCCGCGGCGTCCGCATCGATCCGGCCCTCCCGGACCGCACCCCACTGCCGCGCGCCGACATCCGCCAGCGCCAGATCCCGCTCGGCCCCGTCGCCGTCTTCGGCGCCAGCAACTTCCCGCTGGCCTTCTCGACGGCGGGCGGCGACACCGCCTCGGCCCTCGCCGCCGGCTGCCCCGTCGTGTTCAAAGCGCACAACGCCCACCCCGGCACCAGCGAACTCGTCGGCCAGGCCATCGCCAAGGCCGTGGCCGACGCCGGCCTGCACCCGGGCGTGTTCTCCCTGATCTACGGCCCCGGCGCCAGCATCGGCCAGGCCCTCGTCGCCGACCCGGCCATCAAGGCCGTCGGCTTCACCGGCTCCCAGTCCGCCGGCATCGCCCTGATGCGCACCGCCGCCAACCGGCCCGAACCCATCCCGGTCTACGCCGAAATGTCCTCGCTCAACCCGGTCTTCGTCTTTCCCGGGGCCCTCAAGGGTGACATTGACGCCCTCGCCCAGCAGTACGTCGCCGCCGTGACCGGAAGCTCCGGCCAGCTCTGCACCTCCCCCGGCCTGCTGTTCGCCCCCGCCGGTGAGGCGGGCGACAAACTCGCTGCCGCCGTCGGCCGCGCCGTCGCCGCCTGCGCCGGCCAGACGATGCTCACCGCGGGCATCGCCGGCTCCTGGACCACCGGCACCGAGGCGCTCGGCGCCGCCGACAACGTCACCGTCGTCGGCACCGGAACCCCCGGCCCCACCCAAAACGCCCCGGCACCGGCGATCTACGGCACCGGCATCCGCGACTTCATCACCAACGAGGTCCTGCACGCGGAGATTTTCGGCGCAGCATCCCTGGTGATCCGCTACTCCTCCGCCGAGGAACTGATCGAGGCCACCCACCGGATCGAAGGCCAGCTCACCGCCTCCCTGCAGCTCACCGAAGAGGACTACCCGACGGCGGCACAACTGATCCCCGCACTCGAGCAGAAGGTGGGACGCATCATTGTGAACGGCTGGCCCACCGGCGTCGAAGTCGGCCACGCCATGGTCCACGGCGGACCCTTCCCCGCCACCTCCGACACCCGCACCACCTCCGTCGGCACCCTGGCCATCAACCGCTTCCTCCGCCCCGTCGCCTACCAGAACCTCCCCCAGAAACTGCTGCCGGCCGCGCTGCAGGACGCCAACCCGTGGCAGCTGAACCGCCGCATCGACGGTACGGTCATCGCCGCTGACGCCGCTGCGGAGAAAGAGGAGGTCAACGCATGACCGCCCAGCCCACAATCTCCCGCGTGGAAGTAGTCCCGGTTGCCGGCTACGACAGCATGCTGATGAACCTCAGCGGCGCGCACGGGCCGTTCTTCACCCGGAACGTGGTCATCGTGACCGACTCCGACGGCCGCACCGGCCTCGGCGAGGTCCCCGGCGGCGAGAAGATCCGCACCACCATCGAGGAAGCCGGCGCGCTGATCGCCGGCAAGCCGGTGGCACGCTACCGCTCGCTGCTGCGCGAAATCGCCGCGGAGTTCGCCGACCGCGACGCCGGGGGCCGTGGCCTGCAGACCTTCGACCTTCGCACCACCGTCCACGCCGTCACCGCCGTCGAATCCGCACTGCTGGACCTGCACGGCCAGTTCCTCGGCGTCCCCGTGGCCGAACTGCTCGGCGACGGCCAGCAGCGCACCTCCGTGCCGATGCTCGGCTACCTGTTCTTCGTCGGTGACCACAAGCGGACAGGTCTTCCGTACCTCGTGGAGAACGCGCCGTCGGACCGCTGGGAAGAACTGCGCCGCCAGGAGGCCATGACCCCCGAGGCCGTGGTTGCCCTGGCCGAAGCCGCGCAGGAGCGCTACGGCTTCAGCGACTTCAAGCTCAAGGGCGGTGTGCTGTCCGGCGACGACGAAGTGGACGTGGTCGCGGCGCTGGCGAAGCGCTTCCCCGATGCCCGCGTCACCCTGGACCCGAACGGCGGCTGGCTGCTCGAGGAGGCCATCCGGCTGGGCAAGCGGATGCAGGGCGTCGTGGCCTACGCCGAGGACCCCTGCGGCGCTGAAGGCCGCTTCTCCGGACGCGAGGTCATGGCCGAGTTCCGCCGGGCCACCGGGCTGAAGACCGCCACCAACATGATCGCCACGGACTGGCGCGAAATGGCGCATGCCATCCGCAGCAACGCCGTCGATATCCCGCTGGCGGACCCGCACTTCTGGACCATGCACGGTTCGGTCCGCGTAGCGCAGTTGTGCAACGAGTTCGGCCTGACCTGGGGCTCGCACTCGAACAACCACTTCGACATCTCGCTGGCCATGTTCACGCACACCGGCGCGGCAGCACCCGGCGAGATCACCGCGCTGGACACGCACTGGATCTGGCAGGACGGCCAGGGCCTGACCAAGAACCCGCTGCAGATCAAGGGCGGCGCCATCGAGGTTCCTGCTGCGCCCGGACTCGGCATCGAACTGGACCGCGATGCGCTGGACAAGGCGCACCAGCTGTACCTGGAGCATGGCCTCGATGCCCGCGACGACAGCATCGGCATGCAGTACTACATCGACGGCTGGTCCTTCGACCCGAAGCGGCCCTGCCTGGTCCGGTAAGCCTGGTCCGGTAGACACGGGCCGGTAGGCCCGGTCCGGTAAGGTCGAGAACTTCCCAACATACAGATACATAGAAGGGTCAAGCGTGGGCGGCGTTGTCTCCGGACTACTCATCGTTTCTGCAGTCATCGCCGTCGGTTACCTCGCTGCCAGGTTCCGCATTCTGGGTCCGGAGGTCCAGGGTGCGCTGACCCGCACAGCGTTCTACATCACCAACCCTGCCCTGCTTTACACCGTGGTGGCCGGCTCCGATATCCGGGCGGCCCTCGGAACGGACGCCCCGCTGGCGCTGCTTTCAGCAGCGGCAGTGGGGCTTCTTTACTGGCTGTTGAGCTTCCTGTTCTTCCGCCGCCCGGCTGCGGAGACCGCCGTCGGCGCGATGGCCAGCAGTTACGCCAACGCCAACAACATCGGGATCCCAGTCTCGCTGTACGCCGTCGGCACGGCCCAGCATGTGGCGCCCGTGCTCCTGGTGCAGCTCCTGGTCATGGCCCCGTTCTACCTCACGCTTCTGGGGCTGTTCTCCGGCGCCCGGATCTCGTGGAGGAAGGTGCTGCTCCAGCCGCTGTCCAACCCGATGATCATTGCCTCCGCGCTTGGCGTCGTCGTTGCCCTGACGGGCTGGCAGGAACCGGACCTGCTGGAAAAACCCATCGACATGCTGGCCGGCGGCGCTGTCCCCATGGTGCTTCTCGCCTTTGGCCTGTCGCTGGCGGGGAGGGCGCCGCTGCAGAAGGACAACGGCCGGACCGAGACCCTGGTGGCCACGTCCCTGAAGATCGCCGGCATGCCTTTGGTTGTCTGGTTGCTGGGGCGCTTTGTGTTCGGGCTGGAGGGGCAGCATCTGCTGGCAAGCGTGATCATGGGGACTCTGCCCACCGCGCAGAACGTCTTCCTCTTTGCTTCCCCGTACGGCCGGGGCATGACGGTGGCCCGCGACGTGATCCTCTGCACCACCATCCTGTGCGTGGGGGCGCTGCTGGTTGTGGCGTGGGCTGCGGGGTAGGTAAGGGCGCACGACGTCACACAACGCGACAGCAACCGGATCCGGACAGGCAACGCCCTACCCTTGACAGGTGACTTTGACTCAGATCCGCACCGCCGCCGCGAGCTCACTCGCCGCCGCAGCCCTCCTGTTTACCCTCGCCGCCTGTTCCACCCCGGCCGCCACCCAGCCAACTACCTCTGCCCCGGCTTCGCCGGCAACGGCTTCCTCCAGCGCCGCCGCCGGGCCCTGCACCGGCGTGAAGGTGATCCTCGATTCGGGCGCCCTGAAGCAGGCGGCCGCTGATGCGTCGGTTTGCGTGCCTGTGGACGGGCCGACTCTCGCTTCCAAGGTACTCGACGAGGCAAAGGTGAAAACCGAGGGCACTGACGCCTATCCCAAGGAACTGGTGTGCCGCGTGAACGGTGTGCCCGCCGCGGACCTCGACATCGTCCACAAGGACGGCACGTACCGCGAGGAATGCAAGAAGATGCCCGCTGCCTTCGCCTACTGGTCCCTCTGGGTTAAGCCGGCCTCCGGTGCCTGGGCATACGCGCAGGAAGGCCTCGCCACCCTGAAGGTCAGCCCGGGACAGAGCCTGGAACTGCTGTACACGGTCGACGGCGCACCGGCCGCCCCCGCGGCATGACCTTTCGACCCGCGCCGTTTCGCGCAGGGACGGCTCTAGCCGTCGTCTTCATCGCGGCGCGGGTCATCTACCGCATCCTTTTCAACGGGGCGGGCATCGGTGACACGGTTCTGCTCAACATACCGGCGTTCCCGTTGCCTGCCCCGTACGCCCATGTGGTCCTCTTCGGCCCGGTAACAACACAAGGCCTGTGGGAGGCGGTCCTGTCCGCCCTGCCGATCGCCGGCATGATCTTCGGCTTCGGTCTCCTCAACGCCTGGGTGGACGTGGCCCGCGGCTTCGTTCTCCTGGCGCGTGGCGGCCCCATGCAGGGCTTGGCCCGGATGCTTGTGGTGGCCTGGGCTGCGCTCCCGGCGCTTTCCGACGCCGTGGGCTCCGTGCGCCTGGCTTTCCGGTTGCGGGGCGAACGCTTTGGACCCCGCGCGCTTGTTCCCGTGCTGGAGCGCACCCTCGAGCACGCCGGCCGGGTGGCCGCGGCCCTGGAGCTGCGCGGTTTCGGGAGCCGGGCGGCACACCAGCCCGGCGGCGATATCCAAGCACCGATTCTCGTCCGGGACGCACAATTCCGCATCGGCGAGGCGCGGGTGCGGGTCGCCGGGTTCACGCCGCCGGGAGGGTCAATCGCGGTCATTACCGGGCCGACGGGTTCCGGCAAGTCCACCATCCTCCGGGGTATCGCGGGCCTGCTTTCACACGTTGACGGTGGTGGAATTTCCGGCACGGTGCGCGTCGCCGGGACGGACCGTGCCACGACGCCGCCGCGCGATACGGCCCGCCTCATCGGCGTCGTCTTGCAGAATCCGCGCGCCGCCTTCGCCACCTCCCGGGTCCGCGACGAGATCGCCCTCGCACTCGAACTGCGCGGTGTGGCATCCGGCATCGCCAAGGCCCGGGTGTCAGACGTCGCAGAGCGTATCGGGGTCTCGGCGCTGCTGGACCGGAACGTCAGCACCCTCTCGGCGGGTGAGGCGACGCTCGTCGCCATCGCCGCCGCCGTCGTGGAGCATCCGGCCGTGCTCCTGGTTGACGAGCCCCTGGCCGACCTTGATACCGCGGCACGCGGACGTGTCATCGCCGTGCTGGCCGCCCTCGCCCGCGAAGCGGGTGTCTGCGTCATCGTGGCGGAGCACCGGGCGGAGTCGCTCGTGCCCGTTGCCGACACGTGGTGGACCATCGACGACGGCGCCTTGGTGCCCGGCGTCGCACCCTCCGCTTCGGCCCCGGTCACTGTCCGGCCAACACTCGAGCCGGCGGGGCATGCGCCCGTGCTGACGGCGACAAAGCTCTCGGTGCACCGCGGGGGCAAGCCACTGGTGCGGGATGCATCCGTGACCCTGCACCGTGGTGAAGTGGTGGCCCTGGTGGGGCCAAACGGGGCCGGGAAGTCGTCCCTGCTCGTGGCACTCGCGCTCGGTGCAGGAACGGTCGACGGCGGCCGGGTCGCCCTCGTTCCGGACGCCTCCGATGACCTCTTCACCAGGGACACCGTCGCGGCAGAGCTCCGCGCGGCGGACCGGCGCCAGGCGCGCCGAAACCGCGGTGGACAGCCTGCCCACGGCGCCACCGAGTCACGCCTTGCCCGCCTGCGGGGAGACGCGGGGATGCCCATCGGACACGAGCATCCCCGGGACCTCTCTGCAGGGGAGCGCAGGATCCTTGCCATCGCGCTGCAGACCGCCGACAACCCACAGGTGCTCCTGATCGATGAGCCCACCCGCGGACTCGATCCCGCGGCGCGCGCAGCAGTCTCGGCAGCGCTGCGGGCCGCAGCGGACGCCGGCACGGCGGTTCTGATCGCCACGCACGACCTTGATTTTGCCGACGGCCTCGGCGCCCGGATCCTCCCGATGCGTGACGGCGTCGCGCCTTCAGCCCTGCTGACCCATGAGCCCGAGCCCTTCTTGCAGTCTCCTCCTCGAGGGGGTGCCGGACCAACGCCACGGGTCATCGAACAAACAGACTCCCCCGAGGCGCAAAGACGGCGCCACATCCGGATGCCGCGGGCTGCGGAGCTCACGGTTCTCGCCGCTGCAAACCTTCTGGCTCTCGCAGCGTTCTGCTGGCCGTTGCTCGCGGCGGCCCTTCCGGAAGATGCCGCCGCGGCTGTCCCCTACGCGGCGCTGGCCATCGCCCCCATTGCCGCCGTCGCCGTCGCCGTGTCCATCGACGGGTCGGTCCGCTCGGCACACACAGTGGCGCTGCTCGGCGTCCTGGCCGCCGTCGGTTCGGCGGTGCGGGTGGCGAGCACCGGCGTCGGGGGCGTGGAAGCGGTCTTTATTCTGCTGATCCTGGCCGGCCGCGCGTTCGGTGCCCGTTTCGGCATGCTTCTCGGTGCCGCCACCATCGCCCTCTCCAGCGCCTTGTGGGGTGGCATCGGGCCCTGGAGCCCGTTCCAGATATTCGCCTGTGCATGGGTGGGCGCCGGGGCTGGCCTGCTCCCCCGCCGGGTGCGCGGGAGAGCCGAGCTGTGGATGCTGTGCGGCTACGGCGCCCTGGCAGCCTACCTGTTCGGCCTGCTGACCAACCTATGGTTCTGGCCCTTCGCGGTGGGCGCCGGCACCGGCATTTCCTACGTTCCCGGAGCTCCGCTGGGCACCAACCTCAGCAGCTTCCTGCTCTACTCCCTCCTGACCTCGACGGCCGGATGGGACACCTTGCGTGCCGTCACCACGATCATCGGAATCGCTGTGGTGGGGCGCGCCATTCTCGCTGCACTGCGGCGGGTGAAGCCGGTCTCCAGCGCGGGCGGACAGGCCGAACAGGCCCAATCCACCCAGGCCGTATCCATCTAAGCCCTATCCATCTGAGACCAGAGACCGGCTCCACCTCACACCTTGAAGTACTTCGCCTCCGGGTGGTGGAAGACGAACGCGTCGGTGGACTGTTCGGGGTGCAGCATCAGCTCATCGCTCAGGACCACGCCCATCCGCTCGGGATGCAGCAGTTCCACCACCTTGCGGCGGTCCTCCATGTCCGGGCACGCAGGGTAGCCGAGCGAGAACCGCGCGCCGCGGTAGTCGAGCTTGAACAGGCCGGCCTTCTCCTTCGGCTCCTCGGCCGCGAAACCCAGCTCCGAGCGGATACGCGCATGCCAGAACTCCGCCAGCGCCTCGGTGAGCTGCATGACCAGGCCGTTGAGCTCGTAGTAGTCGCGGTAGTGATCACCAGCGAACAGCTTGGCAGTCACCTCATCGACATTGCCGCCGGCGGTGACCAGCTGCACCGGCAGGACGTCGATCCGCCCCGATTCGCGAGACCGAACGAAGTCGGCGAGGCACAGGTGCCGGTCGCGGCGCTGGCGCGGGAAGTCGAAACGCAGCCGCTCGGTGCCCAGCGGACCGCCTGATCCGCCGTCGGGGGCGAGCAGGCCCGCGGTGCCGAGGACGCCGTCGCGGTCCTCCCCGTGGTGCAGCACCACCACCTGTTCGCCTTCGGAGACCACCGGGAAGTAGCCGTACGCAACGGACGCGTCGAGCATTCCCTCGCCGAGGATACGGTCCATCCAGTACCGCAGGCGCGGCCGGCCCTCGCGTTCCACCAGTTCCTCATACGAGGCGCCGTCGTCGCCGCGGCCGGGCTTGAGCCCCCACTGCCCCATGAACGTGGCGCGTTCATCCAGGAATGCACCGAAGTCGTGGAGCGAGACGCCGCGCACAATGCGCGTGCCCCAGAACGGCGGCGACGGCACGTGGTTGTCGGCGGCGACGTCGGAACGCCCGGGCATTGCCTCCGGCTCGGTCACCTTGAACTTCGGGCCTCCTTTATGGATCCGCTTCTTCAGCGCGGGCAGTCCGACCTCCGCGGCGTCAGCGCCGCGGGCGACCTGCACCAGCGGCTCCATGAGCGACAGGCCCTCGAAGGCGTCCTTCGCGTAGCGGACCTCTCCCTCGAACTGACCCGCCAGGTCCTGCTCCACGTAGGCTCGGGTCAGCGCCGCGCCGCCGAGGATGACCGGCCACTTCTTCGCCAGGCCACGGGACTGCAGTTCCTCGAGGTTCTCCTTCATCACCACGGTGGACTTCACGAGCAGGCCGGACATGCCGATCACGTCCGCGTCGTGTTCCTCGGCCGCGGCGATGATGTCGGCGATGGGCTGCTTGATGCCGAGGTTGATCACCTTGTAGCCGTTGTTGGTGAGGATGATGTCCACCAGGTTCTTGCCGATGTCGTGCACATCGCCGCGCACGGTGGCGATCACCATGGTGCCCTTGCCCGAGGAATCCGACTTCTCCATGTGCGGCTCGAGCAGAGCGACGGCGGTCTTCATGACCTCGGCGGACTGCAGCACGAACGGCAGCTGCATCTCGCCCGCGCCGAAACGCTCGCCCACCACCTTCATGCCCTCGAGCAGGTAGTCGTTGATGATGCCGAGCGGGGTCAGCCCCTCGGCGCGGGCCAGGTCCAGGTCCTCTTCAAGGCCCTTTCCTTCGCCGTCGATGATGCGCCGCTCCAGGCGCGCGCCGGTGGGCAGCGCCGCAAGTTCCGCCGCGCGCTGGTCCTTCAGCGCTGCGGTGTCGACGCCGGCGAACAGGTCCAGCATGCTGGCCAGGGGGTCGTACGTGAGGTTGCCGTCGGCGTCGTATTCGCGGCGGTCCCAGACGAGGTCCAACGCCACCTTGCGCTGGTCCTCCGGGAGGGAGGCGAGCGGCACGATCTTGGCCGCGTCGATGATGCCGCTGGTCAGGCCGGCCTGCACGGCCTCGTGCAGGAACACCGAGTTCAGGACGATGCGCGCTGCCGGGTTCAGGCCAAAGGACACGTTCGAGACGCCGAGGGTGGTTTGGATGCCGGGATACTTCGTGGTGATCTGGCGGATGGCTTCGATGGTTTCGATGGCGTCCCGGCGGGTTTCCTCCTGGCCGGTGGCGATGGGGAAGGTCAGGGCGTCGACGATGATGTCCTCCACGCGCATCCCCCATTCGCCCACCAGGGCGTCGACGAGGCGCGAGGCGATGGCCACCTTGCCGTCGGTGGTGCGTGCCTGGCCCTGTTCGTCGATGGTCAGGGCGATCACGGCGGTGCCGTGTTCCTTCACGAGCGGCATGATGCGCGCGAAGCGGCTGTTGGGGCCGTCGCCGTCCTCGTAGTTAACGGAGTTGACCACAGGGCGTCCGCCGATGTGTTCGAGCCCGGCCTGCAGCACCGGCGGTTCGGTGGAGTCTATGACGAGCGGGAGCGTGGACGCCGACGCGAAACGCGAGACGACCTCCTTAATGTCGGCCACGCCGTCGCGCCCCACGTAGTCAATGCACACATCGAGCAGGTGCGCGCCGACGCGGACCTGCTCGCGCGCAATGTCGACGCAGTCGTCCCAGCGCTCCTCGAGCATCGCCTGGCGGAACGCCTTTGAACCGTTCGCGTTGGTCCGCTCGCCAATGGCGAGGTACGCAGACTCCTGGTCGAAATTCACGTGATGGTAAAGGGAAGCGATGCCGGCTTCACGCTCGGTGGGTACGCGGCCGCCGTCGGCGCCCCTCCCGCCGCTGGTGACGGCGGCGCTGGTGCGGAAGGGCGCAAGACGCTCGACGACGGCGGCCATGTGCTCCGGCGTCGTACCGCAACATCCGCCCACCAGGCCCAGGCCGAATTCCCGCACGAACTGCTCATGCGCGGTGGCGAGTTCGGTGGGTGAGAGCGGGTAGTGCGCACCGTTGGCACCAAGGACAGGCAGGCCTGCGTTGGGCATGCAGGCGATCGCGACGGAGGACTGCTTGGAGAGGTGGCGCAGGTGCTCGCTCATCTCGTCCGGCCCGGTGGCGCAGTTCAGGCCGATGGCATCGATGCCGAGGGGTTCGAGGGCGGTGAGTGCGGCGCCGATCTCGGAGCCCATCAGCATGGTCCCGGTGGTTTCGACGGTCACCTCGACGAAGATCGGGAGCCGGACGCCGCGGGACACGATGGCCTGCTTGCAGCCGTTGACCGCGGCTTTGGTCTGCAGGAGATCCTGGCTGGTTTCGATGAGGAAGGCGTCCGCTCCGCCGTCGACGAGGCCTTCGGCCTGGAGCGCGAACGTCTGCTTGAGGTAGTCGTAGGTGGTGTGCCCGAGGCTGGGGAGCTTGGTGCCCGGCCCCATCGAGCCCAGCACCCAGCGCATCCGTCCGTCAGCTTTTTCTGCCGCCTCGGCGCGGTCCCGGGCGATCTCCGCGCCCTTCCGGGCGAGCTCTTCAATCCGGTCGTCGATGCCGTAGTCGGAAAGGTTCGACCAGTTCGCCCCGAAGGTGTTGGTTTCGACAGCGTCGATGCCCACCGCGAAGTACGCGTCATGAATGTCCGCGAGGACATCCGGGCGCGTGACATTGAGGATCTCGTTGCAGCCTTCCAGCCCCAGGAAATCGGCTTCGAGGGACAGTTCCCGGTCCTGCAGCATGGTGCCCATGGCCCCATCGGCAATGACCACCCGTTGGTTCACCGCATCCAGCAGCGACTGGGAGCGGGCGGGACGGGGGACGGAGTCGATATCAAGCGCAAAACGAGGCATAGGAACAGACTACGGGCGGGGCCCCAACATTGCGCCGTCTTTTCAGGTACTACTTGTACTATAAGTAACCAACTTGTATCCTAAGTGAGCGGGCGATGCTGCCCCTACTTCCCAAGGAGAACACCCATGAGCACCGTCGATCTCATCCGGCACGTCAAACTTTCCACCGCACGCCTTCCGCTGGCCGTCCCGATCAGCGACGCCAAGGTGTTCACCGGCCGCCAGAAGCCCATGACCGAGGTCGTTTTCCTCTTTGCCGAGATCACCACGGAGCAGGGCCACACCGGCCTCGGCTTCAGCTACTCCAAGCGCGCCGGCGGTCCGGCCCAGTACGCCCACGCCAAGGAAGTTGCCGAAGGAATCATCGGCGAGGACCCCAACGACATCGGCAAGCTCTACACCAAGCTGCTCTGGGCCGGCGCCTCCGTGGGGCGCTCTGGCGTCGCCACCCAGGCCCTCGCAGCCATCGACATCGCCCTGTATGACCTCAAGGCCAAGCGCGCCGGGCTGCCCCTGGCCAAGCTCCTGGGCTCCTACCGTGACTCCGTCCAGACCTACAACACCTCCGGCGGCTTCCTGAACGCCACCCTGGACGAGGTGAAGGCCCGCGCCACGCAGTCCGTCGAGGAGGGCATAGGCGGCATCAAGATCAAGGTCGGCCTCCCGGACACCAGGGAGGACCTGCGCCGCGTGGCCGGCATCCGCGAACACATCGGCTGGGACGTGCCCCTCATGGTGGACGCCAACCAGCAGTGGGACCGCGCCACCGCACTGCGCATGGGCCGCCAGCTCGAAGAGTTCAACCTCATCTGGATCGAGGAGCCGCTGGACGCCTACGACTTTGAGGGCCATGCGCACCTCGCCCAGGTCCTGGACACACCCATCGCCACCGGCGAAATGCTCGCCTCCGTGGCCGAGCACAAGGGCCTCATCGCTGCCAACGGCTGCGACATCATCCAGCCCGATGCCCCGCGCGTCGGCGGCATCACCCAGTTCCTCCGCCTGGCAGCCCTCGCCGACGAACGCGGCCTGGGCCTGGCCCCGCACTTCGCGATGGAAATCCACCTGCACCTGGCCGCCGCCTACCCGCGCGAACCGTGGGTGGAGCACTTCGACTGGCTGGACCCGCTGTTCAACGAGCGCCTCGAAACCAAGGACGGCCGCATGATCGTTCCGGACCGTCCGGGCCTCGGCGTGAGCCTCAGCGACCAGGCCCGCGCGTGGACCACCGAGACGGTGGAATTCGGCGCGTAACCTTGAATCCATGAGCCGGAACCTGACCGCGGACCTCGCCGCCGATCTTCGCACCCGCATTGTCGACGGCGACATCCAGCCCGGTGAAAAGCTTCCGAGCGAAAACACCCTCATCGGCGAGTTCGGCGTCAGCCGGACGGTGGTCCGGTCCGCCCTCACCCGGCTCCAGGCAGAGGGCCTCGTGGAAACCGAACGCGGGCGGGGCAGCTTCGCGCTGACCCCGCCCACGGCGGGTCCGACGCCGGGCCAGCCCACCAGGGCTGTGGTCACCGCGGAGGACCGGC
Organism: Arthrobacter sp. NPDC056493; assembly: GCF_042795115.1. Lineage (NCBI taxonomy): Bacteria > Bacillati > Actinomycetota > Actinomycetes > Micrococcales > Micrococcaceae > Arthrobacter > Arthrobacter sp. NPDC056493. The sequence goes on from NZ_JBHTSL010000011.1 coordinate 37,769, forward strand.
TGCACCTGCTGGAATTCCGGATCGGCGTCGAAACCGAAGCAGCAGCCCTGGCAGCCGGAAACCGGACGGAGCGGCAGCTGAACGCCCTGCGGCAGGCACTGGCGGAATTCACCGACAGCGTCGAGCACCCTGCACACGCGATGAAGGCAGACTTTGAGTTCCACAAAGCCGTCGCCGCAGCCTCGGGAAACCCCTTCTACACGGACTGCCTTGCCTCGCTGGGCCAGACCATGATTGCCATGCCGCGCACCCGGCTGATGACCGGCGTCGAGCATTACGCGCGGGACCACTTCGAGCAGGTGGTCCATGAACACGGGTCCATTTTTGCCGCCATCGCAGACAGCGATGGGGCCGCGGCGTCCGCAGCCATGCGCAATCACCTGGCCAACTCCCGGCGCAGGCTCCGGGCGGGGCGCGAATAAGCGCCATGCGGCAGTAGTTCCCTGCGGGTATCACGCCATGCAATATGCGTGTTGGACGGGCATGAAACCTACTGCTTACAGTTAATGCGTGCTGTGGCGAGGACCACAACGGCCTGCCCCGTCGTCCCCACAGCGTGATCTTGCTGCTCTATCAAAGAGGATTCCCCCAATGCAGTCTGTAGACACCGCTGTCACGGATCTGGCTTCGGCCATGAAGAAGTTTTTCCGGCGCGTGCTGCCCGTCATGCTGGTCATGCTCGTGTGCAACCAGCTGAACCGGTCCAACATTGGCTACGCCCAGGACCACCTGCAGGCTGACGTCGGCATCGGTGCCGCGGCCTACGGCTTCGGCGCCGGGCTGTTCTTCATCGCCTATGCCATTTTCGAGCTCCCCAGCAACGTGATGATGGAAAAGTACGGTGCCAAGATCTGGCTGACCCGGATCATGGTCAGCTGGGGCATCGTGTCGTTCCTGATGGCCTTCGTCCAGAACGAGATGATGTTCTACGTTCTGCGGTTCCTGCTGGGTGCGGCGGAAGCAGGCTTCTTCCCTGCCGTCATCTTCTACTTCGCCCGCTGGGTGCCCGCCGGCCAGCGCGGCAAGGCCACCGCCGTCTTCATCGCCGGGTCCTCCGTGGCAGCTGCCCTGTCCGGCCCCATCGCCGGCCTGCTCCTGAGCCTGCACGACGTCCTGGGCCTGCGCGGCTGGCAGTGGCTGTTCGGCTTCGAAGGCGTGCTCTCCGTCGCCGTCGGCATCATCGTGTTCTTCTTCCTCGACGCGAAGATCCAGGATGCCAAGTGGCTCACGGCCGGTGAGAAGTCAGCCCTCACCGCAACGATCGACGCGGAGGACGCCCAGCACACCAGCGCTGACGGCGGCAAGGTCAACCGCTGGAAGATGCTCCTGAACCCGCAGATCCTCCTGCTGTGCGGCATCTACTTCTCGGTGCAGCTCTCCATTTACGCGAACACGTTCTGGCTGCCGACCATCGTCAAGCAGATCCCGGGCACCACGGACCTCAGCGTCGGATTCCTTTCCTCCATCCCGTGGGTGTGCGCCGTCTTTGCCATGTACTTCGCCGCCAAGTGGCAGGACAAGGCGAAGTCCAAGCGCCCACTGCTGGTTGCCGCGCTCCTCGTGGCCGCCGTCGGCACCCTCGCGGCAGCCGTCGCGACCCCGGTCCTAGCCCTGGTGTTCCTCGCGGTCGCAGCAATGGGCTTCAAGAGCGCCTCGCCGCTGTTCTGGACCATCCCGCAGTCGGCCCTGCACCCGCTGGTCCTCGCCCCCGCCATCGCCATCATCAACTCGCTGGGCAACCTCGGCGGCTTCGTGGCGCCGTTCGGGTTCGGCATCATCAAGGAGCAGACCGGCAGCGTGGTGCCCGGCCTGTTCGCCCTCGCCGCGGCGTCAACGGTGGCAGCCATCCTGGTGTACTTCCTGAAGGAGCGGAAGCCCGCCGGCGATGTTACCGAAAAGGCACCGGCGCCAGGCCCAACCCGGATGGAACCGTCAACGGCGAAGTAGGGCCATCCACAGTGATCTGACCGTCCCGCATCGTCGGGACGGGATTATGCGGAGGAGCTCGGGGCGGGTGTCGGAATTTCCGGCATCCGCCCCGCGGCGCTTAACCGCCGGTTACCGGCGGCCTCCCAGCTGAAACAACGAAAGAACCCCGGGAAATTATTGATTTCCCGGGGTTCTGATGCGTGCGCGAGGGGGGATTTGAACCCCCACGCCCTTTCGGACACTGGCACCTGAAGCCAGCGCGTCTGCCGTTCCGCCACTCGCGCGCAACTTCTCCCACTCGGCCCCACCGGAATCCGGTTTGTACCTCGTAAAAGCAGCGAGATCAAGCATAACGGACGTTCCCCGCAAATTCCTAATCGGGGCATGGGAGCCACTTTGCGGCACGGTTTTCCCCTGCGAAGCCACGGCGAGGCGGGCCCCTAAGCCGCGGCCAACGGAGGATTCGCGCCTGTGATCGCGCCCACATTGACTGGGGAATCGTGAACGAATCGGGTTCCCGGCGCGTTGTGGATTAAGGTCTTTCGCAGACGTGGCAAGTAGTATCGGATACATAGGGGCCCGCTTCCGGCGGGCACAGTGTTCTGTTGTGACTACGTTGCCAGAATGAGTTTCCCGGGACGTGCTGTCCCTCAGCAGCAAGGAAAGGAGAAGACCATGGGTTTGCTGGACAAGGTCGAGCGCGGCATTGAAAAAGCCGTCCGCGGCGTCTTCTCCACCGGCTCCAAAGCCCAGGTTGAGCCCGTGGAAATCGCGAGCCGCCTCCGCCGCGAAGTTGACCACAAGGCCATCACCATCGCCGCCGGCCGCACTCTGGTGCCCAACGTCTTCGACGTTCTCCTGAGTGACGAGGATTTCCAGCGCGCCCAGGAATGGGGAACGCCGTTGGCCGAGGAACTCTGCGATGTCGTAATTAACCACGTCCGCAGCCAGGGCTACATCCTCCAAGGGCCGGTCCGGATTTCTTTCCGCCGGGACGAATCCCACCGGGCCGGCGATTTCGAAATCACCTCAAAGACCGAGAAGTCCTCCGGTTCAGCGCCAACCGCCCCGCGGGCAAATGTCCCGGCAGCGCCAAGCCGCCAGCCGGTCCGCCTGCAGCCTGTCCTGGACATCGACGGCCAGCGGTATTCACTCAATGCGCCCTCAGTCGTCCTGGGCCGTTCATCAGAGGCTGACATCCTGGTGGACGACACCGGAGTCTCCCGCCGGCATCTGGAAATCCAGACCCACGACGGAACCACCACCGCCGTCGACCTTGGCTCCACCAACGGCAGCTACGTCAACGGACATAAAGTGGCCGGCAGCATGGAGCTCACCGATGGCTCCACCATCACGATGGGACGGACCAAAATCATTTTCCGCCTCCTGCCCGCCAACAATGGCGGCCGCCCATGAGCGAACTGACCATCACTGCCCTGCGCTTCGGGTTCCTGCTTCTTCTCTGGGTCCTCATCTTCAGCATCGTCTCCGCCATGCGGCGGGACCTCATGATCGGCCGCAAGGCCGCCACCGGGGCCCCCACGGCACGGCAGGTGCGGAAGAACCCCGAACTCGCCGAACCGGCTCCCGCGCCGGCCAGGCAGCAGGCCCGCCAGTTGGTGGTCACCGAAGGCCCCCTCAAGGGCCGTACTGTCCCCCTGGCTGCCAGCCCCATTCTGCTGGGCCGCGCGCAGGAGGCCACACTGGTGCTTGAGGATGACTACGCTTCCGGCAGGCACGCCCGGCTTTTTCCGCAGGGAAGCCGCTGGTTCATCGAGGACCTCGGCTCCACCAACGGCACCTATCTGGCCGACCAGCAGCTCACCAGGGCCCTCCCCGTGGACCTTGGTGTACCCGTGAGAATCGGCAAGACGGTCATTGAATTGAGGCCGTAGCCATGGCCGCTCCGGACATGCCCGCGGGCGAGGTGCCAGCCTCGCCTCGGCCCCTCATCCTGCGCTACTCGGCGCGCTCTGACGTTGGCCGCATCCGCGCGAAGAACGACGATTCCGCCTATGTCGGCCGGCACCTCGCCGTTGTGGCTGACGGCATGGGCGGACACGCCGGCGGCGATGTCGCTTCCGCCGCCACCGTCCTGGACATGATCCACCTGGACACCGACGATTACGACGACGACGCCGGCACCGTACTGGCCGACGAGATCCAGACCGCCAACTCGCTGCTCTCGGAACTCGTCCACATCAATCCCAAGCTGGCGGGCATGGGCACCACCGTGACCGCCCTGCTGCTGGCCGGGGGGAAGCTGCATTTCGCCCACATCGGTGATTCCCGCGCCTACCGGCTGCGCGACGGCGAGTTCGAACAGATCAGCGTGGACCACACGTTCGTCCAGCGCCTCATCGACGAAGGCCGGCTGCGCCCCGAAGAAGCGGAAACCCATCCGCACAAGAACGTCCTGATGCGCGTCCTCGGTGACGTCGATGCCAGCCCCGAGCTGGACCTCGCCACGATCGATGTGCAGCCCGGTGAGCGCTGGCTGCTCTGCTCCGACGGCCTGAACTATGTTGCCGGTCACGTCGTGGAGCGCACCGTGCGCGAAACGCCGGATCTCCGCGAATGCGTCGAGACGCTCGTAGACCTCACCCTGGAGGCGGGCGCACCAGACAACGTCACGGTTGTCATGGTGGAGATCGTGGAAGAAACGCCCGACGACGTCAGTACGGCCGCCGTCGACATCGTGCCCGGCGCCGGACAACCGGAAGCGATTACCGGAACGAAGGCAGCGGCCCCGGACGAAGCAACGGCTCCTGCCGCCCAGCCCGCCGCCGGGGCTCCTGCCGCCCAGCCCGCCGACTCGAAGCCCGCGGCTCCTCCCGCCCCGCCCGCCGCAGCACCCGCGTCCGCCGGCTCCCCGCCTGACCGGGCATCCGGGCCAGAGGGGGCGGAAGAGGGTGCCGGCAAGCCGTCCAACGAGCCGGCCACCAGCACCGATCCCCACCTGGGGGAACACCTTTCCGCCGAGGTGCTGCGTGAGGAGCTTTCCTCCCGGCCGCACATCCTCGTCGGCGCAGCCGTTGCTGCTGCCGAAACCGGCTCCATCCCCACCATTGCGGGCCGCACCGTCGCGCGCCGCGCGGCCACGGTCCTGACCCACAAGTCGGACCAGGCCCGCGAGGAGGCTGACGACTTCACGCCGGCCAGGCGTCCGCGCCGCTGGCTCACCCTGGGAATTGCGGGCGCCGCACTCCTGGTGCTCGCCGTCGGCCTCTGGCTCGGATACGCCTGGACCCAGACGCGCTACTACATCGGCGAATTCGACCAGCGGGTGGCCATCTTCAACGGGGTATCCCAGCGCCTCGGGCCCATACAGCTTTCCACCCTGGAGGCGGTCACGGACATCAAGATGGACTCGCTGCCCCAGTTCTCGCAGCAGCGGGTCCGCCAGACGGTCCCCGCGCGGGACCTCTACGATGCCCAGCGGATCGTCAAGAACCTGGAGCGCACAGGAAGCACGGCGCCTTCGGATGAGTGCCTGACGGCGTCACCCACCCCCACAGCTTCGGTCACGCCCACGGCCACCACGAAAGCCACGGGTACAGCAACGGCCAAGGCCTCCGCCACCCCGAAGCCAACAGCCACGGCGTCCCCTAAAGCGACCGCAACCGCCAAGCCGACGGCATCGCCGGCCGCAACAGCCGGCGCCTCGGCCGTACCCACCCCAACCGCAACCTGTGAGGGGGGCCAATGAGCCACGCCGACACCATGCCCAAACCCCGGCGCAACGTGGAACTGCTGTTGCTCGTGCTGGCCCTGTCGGTCAGCATCGGTGCCAACGCACTGATCAGCATCGATGAGCAGACGTCACTGGACACTGACTTCTGGTTCCAGTCCAGCCTGCTCGCCGTGGCATCGCTCGTGTTCCACGTCGTCCTCCGGCTCCGCGCCAAATATGCCGATCCGGTAATACTTCCGCTGGTCATCACCCTTAACGGCCTGGGCCTGGCGATGATCCACCGCCTCGACGCCCCGGGTGAGGACACCGGCAACAACCAGCTGCGCTGGACCGTCATCGCCATGGCTGTTGCCATCGCCGTGATCTGGTTCCTCAAGGACCACCGCGTCCTGCGCCGCTTCACGTACATTTCCCTGGCCGTCAGTGCCCTGCTCCTGATCCTGCCGCTGGTCCCCGGCATCTCCGCCGGCGAAATCCTCGGCGCCCGGGTCTGGATCCGGCTCGGTCCCATGACGTTCCAGCCGGGTGAGGTCGCCAAGATCACCCTCGCCATATTCTTTGCAGGCTATCTTTCCTCGAACCGCGACCTCATCATGCTGGCCGGACGCAAGATCGGCCCCATGCAGTTCCCGCGGTTCAAGGACATGGGGCCTATGATCACCGCCTGGCTCGTGAGCATCGGCGTGCTCATCTTCCAGCGCGACCTCGGATCGTCCGTGCTGTTCTTCGGCCTGTTCATCGTGATGATCTACGTGGCCACCAGCCGCATCAGCTGGGTGGTCATCGGCGTCGCCCTGATCCTCGGCGGCGGCTTCGTGGCGTCCAAGGTCTTCTCGCACGTTGCGCTGCGCATCGACAGCTGGCTCAATGCCTTCACCGAGGAAGTCTTCGGACGTTCCCCCGGCGGCAGCGGCCAGATCGTCGAAGGCCTGTTCGGCATGGCCAGCGGCGGGCTCGTGGGCACCGGCCTCGGACAGGGCCGGCCCAACCTGGTCCCGTTCGCCAACAGCGACATGATCATCGCCTCCTTCGGCGAGGAACTGGGCCTGATCGGCCTCTTCGCGATCGTGATGATGTACCTGCTGCTCTTCACCCGCGGTTTCCGCGCGGCCCTCGGCACCCGCGACGCCTTCGGCAAACTGCTCGCGTGCGGCCTGTCCTTCGCGGTGGCCCTGCAGTGCTTCGTGGTGATCGGCGGCGTCACGCGGCTGATCCCGCTCACCGGCCTCACCACGCCGTTCCTGGCCGCGGGTGGCTCCTCGCTGCTGGCCAACTGGATCATCGTGGGCCTGCTGCTGATGATCTCGCACACGGCCCGCGGCCCGGTGGACACCTCACCGATGCAGCCCGGCCGGACACCGGAGGCACAAAAGCCGGTGACCGCGGCAGGAAACCGGCAGGACCGTAACGCCACCCAGACTCTCCCGGACGCTCCCACCGAGGCGGTGAAACACCTGTGAACCAGGCCATTCGACATTCATGGATCGCCGCGATCGCCATGTTCGCCCTGATTTTCGGCGCGATCAGCTACGTCCAGGTGGTGGGCGCGGACGAACTCAAAGCCAACCCGTGGAACCGGCGGGCCATCCTGCAGAACTACTGCAATGACCGTGGGGCGATCCTGGTGGGCGGCTCTGCCATCGCCGAATCCGTCCCGGGCAATGAATCCTGCAAGTTCCAGCGCAAGTACAACCAGCCCGAGCTGTACGCCGGGCTGACCGGATACTTCTCCCGGAGCTACGGGGTCACCGGCCTCGAAGGCGCCATGGATGCCCAGCTGGCCGGAAGTTCGGACCAGCTGTTCTTCGACCGGATCGGGCAGCTCTTCCTGGGCAACCAGCCCAAGGGCGCGTCCGTCGAGCTGACCATTGACCCCAAGATCCAGAAACTGGCGTACGACCTCATTCCGGACGGCCAGCGGGGCTCGATCGTGGTGACCGATCCCAAGACGGGCAACATCCTGGCCATGGTCAGCAAGCCGTCCTACGATCCCAACCTCATCGCCACCCAGGACGTCGCCAAGGAACAGGCAGCCTACAACGAGGCCATCAAGGTCCCGGGCGTCAACCTGAACCCCTCGGTCAGCGGCCCCACCGGCGCCCTGCTGGCACCCGGCTCGGTGTTCAAGCTGGTGGACACGGCAGCAGCCCTGAACTCCGGCAAGTACAACGCCGACAGCGTGCTGCCCAACCCGGCCCAGATGAGCTTCCCGGGCATCGCGTACCAGCTGCCCAACTACGCCGGCGGCAACTGCTACACCCGGAACACGGCCAGCTTCGCGTTCGCGCTGCAGCAGTCCTGCAACACGCCCTTCGCCAGCATTGCCCGCGACCTCGGGGAAAATGCGATCGCCCAGCAGGCCAGCAAGTTCGGCTTCGGCCAGGAGCTCGGCGACCAGCTCAAGCTGGACTACGCCAAGAGCGTTTTCCCGTCGGATCTCGACGCCGCCGGACTGGCGCAGTCGGCCATCGGCCAGCGCGACGTCCGGGCTACGCCGCTCCAGATCGCACTGATGACCTCGGCGATTGCCAACAGCGGGGTGCAGATGGCTCCGAACCTCATCAAGGCAGTCCGTTCCCCGGACCTCAGGGTCATCGACGAACCCAAGCCGGTGGCTTTGCGGACCTCGACGACGCCGGAGATCGCCGGACAGATCACTGACTGGATGACCAGCGTGGTCAGCGAGGGCATCGCCTCCGGGGCCGGCGTCCCCGGTGTCCAGGTGGCCGGCAAGACCGGCACCGCAGAGCTCGGGAACGGCCTGAACAACTCTTGGTTTACGGGCTTCGCCCCGGCCAACGATCCGCAAGTCTCCGTCACCGTCGTCATGCAGGGCGTGGACATCACCACCGGAGCACAGCTAACCAGTCCGAACGCAAAGAAGATTTTTGAGGCGGTGTTGAATAAGTGAGGCCTACATCGGGAATCACCCTCGGCGGCAGATTCCAGTTGACCACGCGTATTGCGATCGGCGGCATGGGTGAAGTCTGGAAGGCCAAGGACCAGATCCTGGGCCGGATCGTGGCCATCAAGGTGCTCAAAGAGGAGTACACGGGCGACCCCGGCTTCCTCCAGCGGTTCCGCGCCGAAGCCCGCCACACCGCCCTCCTCAACCACGTGGGCATCGCCAACGTCTTCGACTACGGCGAGGAGGAAGGCTCCGCCTACCTGGTCATGGAGCTGGTCCCCGGCCAGCCGCTGAGCAGCATCATCGAGCACGAGCAGGTCCTCTCACCTGACCGCACGCTGTCCATCATGGCGCAGACGGCACGGGCCCTTTCCGTGGCCCACGCCCAAGGCCTGGTGCACCGTGACGTCAAGCCCGGAAACCTGCTGATCACCCCCGACGGGCGGGTCAAGGTCACCGACTTCGGCATCGCGCGCCTGGCGGACCAGGTGCCGCTGACCCAGACCGGCCAGGTCATGGGCACCGCGCAGTACCTTGCCCCCGAGCAGGCCACCGGCCAGACCGCCACCGGTGCGTCGGACATCTACTCTCTCGGCGTGATCGGCTACGAGTGCCTCACCGGACACCGGCCGTTCTCCGGGGAGTCCCAGATCGCCATCGCCTTGGCCCAGGTCAACGACGCGCCGCCACCCCTGCCGGAGTCGCTTCCCAAGCCGGTCCGTGCGCTCCTGATGTCCATGCTGGCCAAGGATCCAAAGAGCCGCCCGGCCAACGCCATCAAGCTGGCCGAGGCGGCAGAGGCCATCCGCAACGGTGACATCTCCGCGGCCCATGCCGCCGTCCCCGGCATGCTCCTGTACGAAGGCGGCACCGGCGCCATGACGGCACCGGTGAATATCGCCACCGCGCCGACCGGCGTGATCGGCTCGGAGAAGAACTCGACGACGGCCACTTCCGCGCTGCCCGTGCTGGGCGCAGCGGCGGCCGGTGCTGCGGCCGGCGGGGCGGCAGCAGCCGCCGGAGACCCGGATGCCGCGCCGACCCGGGCGGGAAGTACGCTCTCGCGTGCCGATGCCCTGGCCGCCGAACGCTCCTGGGACCAGGAACCGGAGCAGTACGACGACGAACCAGAGGATGAGCCCGAGCGGCGGAAGCGCAGCCCGTGGACCTGGCCGCTGATCGCCCTGATCCTACTGGTCCTGTTCGCTGTCGCCGGCATCCTGCTGAGCCAGGCAGGTTTCCTGTTCCCGGGCCAGAACCCTGCCGCCACCGCGTCGGGCACGCCCAGCCGCAGCGTGAGCACCAGTGCCACGCCCACGCCGACCCAGACGTCGGAAACCCCGACGCCGACCCCCACACCGACGCCCACGCAGACAACTCCCGAGGCCATCAACGTGATTCCGGAGGCGTACCTCGGCAAGCAGTTCAGCGAGGTACGCACCGAACTCATCGCTCTGGGCCTCAAGGTGGACGGCAAGGAAGTGTTTAACCCTGCCACTCCCGGCACGGTCACCGACCTCAACCCGTCGGGTCCGCTGCAGGCCGGCGACACCGTCACGGTCACCTACTCCAAGGGGCCCGAAAAGATCAAGGTTCCGGACATCAGCACGGGCAGCAGCGAAACCGAGGTGCAGTCAGCCATCGAGAAGGCCGGGCTGCGCTGGCAAAAGGGCGCCGACGAGGCCGGCGAACCGGGCCAGGAACCGGGAACGCTTGTCCGGACCGAGCCCGACAGCGGCCGGGAGGTCGACGCCGGGTCGGTCGTGACCTACCACCTTGCCGAGGCGCTGATTCCCACACCCACGCCAACTCCAAGCGGCTCGCCGACTGGAAGGTAAGCCGTGACCACGCCACGAACTCCGTCACACCGGGAAGACAACGTCCCGGTGACCAGTCAGCGCGTCCTGAACGGACGCTATGAACTCGGGGAACTCATCGGCCGCGGGGGCATGGCCGACGTGCACCGTGGCCTGGATAGCCGGCTGGGCCGGACGGTCGCCATCAAGCTGCTCCGCCCCGACCTGGCGCGCGACCCCCAGTTCCAGGCCAGGTTCAAGCGCGAGGCCCAGGCCGTCGCAGCCCTGAACCATCCGTCTATCGTGGCAATCTACGACACCGGCGAGCACACCGTGCCGGGCGACGGGCACGACCAGGTCCGCGTTCCCTACATAGTCATGGAGTTCGTGGCCGGCAAGACCCTCCGGGACCTGATCAGGGCCAGCGACATCACCATTGACCAAGCGGTGGAGTACACGCTGGGTGTCCTGTCGGCACTGGAGTACAGCCACAAGGCCGGAATCGTGCACCGGGACATCAAGCCGGCGAACGTGATGTACTGCGAGAACTCGGACATGGTCAAGGTCATGGACTTCGGCATTGCCCGCGCGGTTGCCGATTCCTCCGCGACGATGACCCAGACCCAGGCCGTGGTGGGCACCGCCCAGTACCTGTCGCCGGAGCAAGCGCGCGGCGAGGCCGTGGATGCCCGCAGCGATCTGTACTCGGCAGGCTGCCTGCTGTACGAAACGCTGACCGGCCGCCCGCCCTTCGTGGGTGAAAGCCCCGTGTCCGTGGCGTACCAGCATGTCCGCGAGAGGCCCGAACCGCCCAGCAATTTCAACCCTGATATTTCCGGGGCGCTGGACAGCGTGCTGGAAAAGGCGCTGCAGAAGAACCGGGCGGACCGTTTCCAGGACGCCGCGGCTTTCCGCCGTGCGCTGCGGGCCGCGAAGAACGGGATTGCCGTCCCCGCGTTGTCACCGAGCGAGGCTCCGACTGACCCCAATGACATCCCTGAGCCGCACCGCACGCCGCCGACGGAAGCGTTCTCCATGACCGGAGCCAGCTTCCTCGACGACGCTCCCGGTGGCCGCCTTCGGCGCACCCGGGACACCGATGATGATGGGTCCGTGCTGCCGGCTGAGGCCTCGGCCGTCTACGAGACGGCCGAGCACGACGAACTTCCGCTCGGGCTTCCCCGTGAACGGGAGCGATCCGGCCTACAGAAGTCCCGACGTCGGGCCTGGATCACGACGTTCGTGATCTTTACCCTCCTGGTGCTGGCCGGCGGCGGCCTGTGGTTCTATAACTTCCTCAACCAACCGCCTGCCGAACCGGCGCGCGTCGCGATTCCCTCGGTGGAGAAGCTGTCCGAATCAGAGGCGCTGCAGACGCTCTACGACGCGAAGCTGCGGCCACAGATCAAGCGGGTGCAGAACGACTCGATCGCCAAGGGCACAGCCATTGGCACCGCGCCGCCCGCGGGATCGTCGCTGGAACCGAACTCCGAAGTGGTCCTGAACATCTCGGCGGGCCCCAGTGCCGTCAAGATCCCGGAGACGCTGCCGGGACGGACGGAGGCGGCGGCCCGTGACATTTTGCGGCAGGCGGGACTGGTGGGCGCGCCGTCCACCACCATGGCCAACAGCGCCACTGTTCCGGCGGGCCTGGTGATCACCACCAAGCCGGCCCCGGGCCAGCAGGTGGCGGTGGGGAGCACTGTCGAGATCCTGGTTTCCACCGGCAAGGTGGCCATGCCCGAGCTTCGCGGCATGACCCGCGCCGAGGCCGAGGCGGCACTCAAGGAACTCGGCCTGGTTGCCGTCATCCGTGAGGTGGAGAACTCCCAGGTCCAGCCCGGCAAAGTGACCGGCCAGAGCGATCCGCTGAACTCGCTCGTGGAACAGGGCAAGGCCATCACCGTTACAGTGGCCACAGCCCCTGCGCCGGCCCCGGAGCCCACACCCACCCCGACGCCGACGGCGAGCCCCACCAAGGGCAAGTAGGGCCGGACCAGCCCTAGTGCTGGATAAGCGGGCTGAGCTTGGCTGCCCGCCCGGCCGCGCCCTTCATGCCCAGCGACTCGAGCCAGTTGCCCAGCATCTGGTAGCCGCCCTCGGTCAGGACGGACTCGGGGTGGAACTGGACACCGCACAGCGGCGCGGTGCGGTGCTGCAGCCCCATGATGACGCCACTGGCGGTTTCCGCGGTGATCTCCAGGATCTCCGGAATTGTGTCCCGGACGGCGGCCAGGGAGTGGTAGCGCGTGGCCGTCACGGGGGAGGGCAGGCCGGCAAAAACGCTGGCCCCGTTGTGCTGGACCAGCGACGTCTTGCCGTGCATGAGCTCGGGGGCGTGGGTCACCGTTCCGCCGTAGGCCTCCGCCAGGGCCTGGTGCCCGAGGCACACGCCGAACATCGGCTTTGTCTTCTCGCCGCACCACCGGATCAGCTCGATGCAGACTCCCGCTTCGGACGGCGAGCCCGGGCCGGGCGAGATGAGTACGCCGTCGCGCGTTTCTGCCATTTCGATCGCTTCGGCGAGGGTCACATCGTCGTTGCGGACCACTGTTGTCTCGGCGCCCAGCTCCTGGAGGTAGCCCACCAGGGTGTAGACGAAGCTGTCGTAGTTGTCCACGACGAGAATCTTTGCTGTGCTCATGGGTTTTTTGGCGCACCAATCGTTGAGTCGGTGAATTGGGTGAACTGGGACATCCAGGGGAAAAGGAACTCGACCATCAGGAACAGGGCACCGGCAACCAGCACCAGCGACGTGAGTACGCGGAGCCAAAGGGGGCCGGGGAGATGACGGAATATCCAGCCGTACATGCCTATGCTCCCCCTCGAGTGCGGGCCACCTGGGCTGCGATCTCGGCGGGCGGCCCCGCCGAGGCCGGCTGCCAGTGGTCCAGCACCGAGTAGGCGATGATCCGTTCCTCGGAGCCGAAGCGGGGGTTGCAGCTGGTCATGGTGAGAAGTCTTTCGGTGGGGCGCACTCCGGGCTGGTTGGGCACCGGCAGGAGGACATCGGCTTCAGTGGGCATGACGATGCGGTTGTTGCGGAAGACATAGACGTAGTAGCCGTCCCGCGTCTGGACGTAGATCTTGTCCCCGGGCACCAGCGTGTGGATGTTGTCCAGCACGGCGCCGTGCGTCTGGCGGTGGCCGGCCACGGCGAAGTTGCCTACCGCACCGGGCATGGAGGTGTTGCCGTAGTGCCCGAGGCCCAGGGTGTCCAGGACGTCCGCGCTGGTGCCTTCGACGATGGGCCGGGTGTAGTTCTCACCGAACCGGGGGATGTACATGATTCCGATGGTGCCGCCGTGCCCGGGGGCCTCTCCCACCACGGGCGCTCCGTAGTCCTTCGGGCCGGCAGCAGCGGTGCCGCCTGTGGCTGCCGGCGTGGGCGCGGGGGTCACGGGTCCGCCCAGGTCCCGGGCAAAGTCCTTGACCGCGGCGCTCTGCTTGGCATCGGACTCCACGTTGGTCCACCACAGCTGCCAGGCAACAAACAGCAGCAGCACTATGCCGGCGGTGATGAGCAGCTCGCCGAAGATCTGGACGGCCTTCCGCAGGATTACGACGCCGGTTGCCGGCTTGGCGGTGGCCGTCACCTTCTCCTGCACTACCAAGCGATCTCCTCCAAGGCGGTTGCGGGGCACCGGCGCGGACTGAACTACAGCTAGAATTGGCTGCTAGTAAGACTTCAGACCTGACCAAGAGTGTGCAGACCGCCGGCAATCCCCTTCCAGCAGGATATCAAGCCTCGGTCCCTCCTCTTGATTCAGCCGCCAAGGAGGACATGTGCCCGAGTCAAAGCCCCGCAAGAAGCCTGCCCGCCCCGCCGAGCCCGTTTCCACCGAGGCCTACAAGCCGAACCCCGTCTGGTTCAAGCCGGTCATGTTCGGCCTGATGATCATCGGCCTGCTCTGGATCATCACCTTCTACATCAGCCAGGGTGTGTTCCCCGTCGAGTCTTGGGGGTCCTGGAACATCATGGCCGGGTTCGGCATCGCAATCGTCGGCTTCCTGATGACCACGCGCTGGCGCTCCTGAGCCCGCGCCCATGACCGCAGAAGGCGTCATCATCGGCGACGATGGCCTGGCCCGTCCGCTGTGGGCTTCCACGGATCCCCTTCTGCGCGAGTACTACGACACCGAGTGGGGCCTGCCAGTCCGGGACGAGCAGGGCCTGTACGAGCGCATCAGCCTCGAAGCTTTCCAGGCTGGCCTGTCGTGGGCCACGATCCTGCGCAAACGGCCTGCCTTCCGTGCGGCCTTCGACAACTTCCGCCCCGAGACCGTGGCCGCCTTTACCGACGCCGACGTCGAGCGGCTGCTTCAGGACCCCGGCATCGTCCGCAATCGCCTTAAGATCCGTGCCGCGATCACCAACGCCAACGCCACCATCGCGCTGCGCGCCGAGGGCGGCCTCGTGGACTTCGTCTGGAAGTTCCAGCCGCCGGCGACCCCCGCCCCCGTCACCTACGCCGACGTGCCCACAACGTCCCCCGAGTCCATAGCCCTCTCCAAGGCACTGCGGAAGAAGGGCTTTGCCTTCGTGGGGCCCACCACCATGTTCGCCCTCATGGAGGCGATCGGAATGGTGGACACACACCTAGTGGACAGCCACCGGCGGGGAACGTCAGGCGTCTGGTCCTAACCGCTGCCGTCCCGGACCGGCCGGCCCACCGATGACCGGTCCACACATGTTGGTAAAGATATCCACAGTGTTGATAACTTCGCTGGCTGCGGCCCGGGGAAAGGGCACCGCGTCCCCGGTTGACGGCGCGAGAGGGCCGAAACTTGCATTTTCCAAGTTATTAACAGTTGTGGAAATGACTGTGGAAAACCCCGGCCGCTAGCCCTTTTCAGGCCGGACAGGGTGCTGGCTGGTGATGGAAACGCGGTTGAAGGCGTTCATCGCGATGGCCAGCCAGCTCACCGCTGAGTACTGCTCCTCGGTGAGGTGCTCCCGCGCGTAGGAGTCTTCCAGATCGCGTGTGCGGGCATCCGGGAGGACGGTGACGCTCTCGGCCAGGGCCAGCGCGGCACGCTCGTGGTCCTCGAACACCGCGGTGTCGCGCCATGCCGGCAGGACGGCCAGGCGTTGGGTGGATTCCCCGCCTTTGACGGCGTCCTTGACATGCATGTCGAGGCAATAGGCACAGCCGTTGATCTGCGATATCCGGACATTGAGTAGTTCGATCAGCTTCTCGTCCAGGCCGGTCTCAAGCATCGCTTCCTTGGCCTTTAGCCCGAGTCCGTTCAGTGCCCGCCAGGCTGCGGGGTGGTGCTTGTCCAGGAAGATGTGGTTGTGGGTACTCACGCCATAGAGACTACACGGGCGCGGTGTGGATACAGGGACGGTTATCCACTTAGCAACAGGCGACTACCCACAAGTTATCCACAGATGGGGAAAACTTGTGGGGATCGTTGGCAGGAACGGCAGAAACTAGGCGTTGCGGGGCCTCTGCGCCGTGGAATGACAGACCTGTGAGTTATTAACACTGTGAATAACCCTGTTGAAAGCACGCCAGCAAAGCGGGCCAACCGGCTTTCAGATGTCTGTCTAGGCCCAGAACACCCCACTGTGGTGAAATTTGGATGAAGTTGTCCACTTAACCACAGCGGCGGGCACCAAAGTTATCCACAGGTGTGGATGAAGCCGCGCACATTGTCCTTAACCGGCTCATCGGCCCGTCATCCCGGGGTCTGGCCGGTGACTTACACCTATGTAAGTTATTAACACTGTGGATAACCGCTGTGGAAAACCCACCGGCTCAGGTCCACGACGGAGGTGCACCGGCGGCCTGCGCACACAAAAATGCCCCCGCTTCGGAAAGCGGGGGCATGGGGGAGGGCTGGACCCGGCAGAGCTGCCGGAGCCCCAGCGTCAGGACGCCACGAGTACCCGGTACCAGGACGCCGCCACCAGCAGGGCCATCACGAGCGCCAGCCCGCCCGCCTGCAGGATGTTGCGTCGCGGGCCACGTGGGGCGTAGGCGATGGCAGCTGCGCACAGGGCGCCGGTGATGAAGCCGCCCAAGTGGGCCTGCCAGGCGATCTGCGGCACCATGAAGCCGATGACGCCGTTGATTGCGATCAGTACCCAGAGCTGTCTTGTCTCACCGCCACGGTGGCGCTGCACAACGAGCATGGCACCGAACAGCCCGAAGATCGCGCCGGAGGCGCCCACGAGTCCCACGGGCCCGCCCTCGGGCAGGATCGGTGTCAGCAGCAGGTATCCCACCGACCCGCCGATGGCGGACAGCAGGTACACAGCAAGGAAGCGGATCCGGCCCAGCAGCGGTTCCAGCGCCTGGCCGAAAATCCACAGGGTGTACATGTTCAGGACGATGTGGAGCAGGAAGCCCTGGGAATGCAGAAAGGCCGAGGTGAGCATGCGCCACGGCTGGAACACCCCGTACTCGGGCGTCGCATAAACCGATGCGTAGGCGAGGGTCCGGAACACCGCGTTTCCGGGAAGCAGCCACTGCAGAACAAAGAGCAGGACACACGCGGCGATGATCGCGTATGTCACCACAGGCTTGCCGGACGCGACGGCACCGCCGTAAACGGTCCGTGCTGTCGGCGTCGTACGCTTTGCCTCGTTGACGCAGTCAACACACTGGAATCCGACGGCGGCCGCGCGCTGGCACTCGGGGCATGCCGGCCGCCCGCAACGCTGGCAGCTGACATACGAGGGCCGGTCCGGGTGCCGGGGGCACACCGGTACCTGCGCTGACGGCTCCGCCGCCGGAGTTCCGTAGCTCATGTGGCTAGAGCTGCTCGATGTCGATGCTGTTGATGGTCACATCTTCAACCGGGCGGTCGCCCATGCCGGTGCGGACACCTTCAATGGCGTCCACAACCTTCTTGGATTCATCGTCAGCAACTTCACCGAAGATGCTGTGCTTGCCCTGCAGCCAGTCGGTGGGGATGGTGGTGATGAAGAACTGTGAACCGTTGGTTCCCTTGCCCATCTGGATGCCGGCGTTGGCCATGGCCAGCTTGTAGGGAGCGCTGAAGCTCAGCTCGGGGTGGATCTCGTCGTCGAAGCGGTAGCCCGGTCCGCCGGTGCCGCGGCCCAGCGGGTCGCCGGCCTGGATCATGAAGTCCTTGATGATGCGGTGGAAGATGGTGCCGTTGTAGAGCGGCGTGCCCGTCTTGTCCTCGCCGGTTTCCGGGTGGGTCCAGGCCTGTTCGCCGGTGGCCAGTCCGACGAAGTTCTTAACAGTCTTCGGCGCGTGGTTGCCGAAGAGGTTCACAACGATGTCGCCGAGGCTGGTGTGGATGGTTGCTTTTGCAGTTGCTGAGGCAGTCATACGGCCATTCTTTCACGGCGCGTCAACGCGAACCCGGGCGGAAAAGACAGTTCCGCGCTCGGTGAAATCCACCGTGAATCCGCCGGAACAATAGCAGCCCGGCTATTCGTACACGTAGGCTAACAACAGAACCGTCACATTAATCGGGAGGTAGTTGTGAAGAAATCGGATCGTATTGCCCGCGAACTGGAGTTGTCGGTCAGTTCTGCAGTTGAGAACGCAAAAGACCGCGTGGAAGCAGCAGTGGACTGGGCAGTTCCCCGCCTGCAGCACGGCATTGATACGGCTTCCCCCAAGATCCAGGAGGGCCTCAAGGTGGCGGCCCACAACCTTGCGGACGGTGTCGCCACGGTAACCCCGCGGCTCCAGGACGGTTTGGCGCAGCTTGCCCCGAAGATCCACGACGTCGTGGAAGGCGCCACCCCATACATGCATGACGCGCTGGACCGGGCCACACCCGTTATTGCGCAGGCCCGCGACCGCGTAGTGGTGGAGTACCTTCCGCGGCTCTCGGACCAGATCGGAACCGCTTCCGAAGCTGTCCACAGGACACTCGAGGGCACCCCCGCCCGCGTTGACGCCGTGGCCCAGAAGCTCGGCGACGTCGGTATCATCCACACCATCCAGGAACAGGCCCATGTTGCCGGCGGCCACCTGAAATCAGCCGCCAACGAGGCCAGCCGGGCAGTGACGGGCAAGGCGCTGGTAGTGGAGCCCCAGAAGCCGAAAAAGCGCGGACTCCTCATTCTTGGGGTGATCACAGCGGCCGTAGCCGCCGGCGTGGCCGCATGGAAGGCGTCAAAGCCGGTCGAGGATCCGTGGAAGACCCCCGCGCCCGTGACGCCCGCACCCTCGACGCCGGTTGCAACCACCCCGGCAGCCTCCGCCACCCCGGTAGCTGAGAGTGCCCTGTCCGAAACTCCGGCGCCGGTTCCCGCCGCAACCACGTCGGCTTCGTTGGAAGACTTGGCCTCCTTGGAAGAGGACAACGCCGCCGCCTCCGCCGATAAGGCAAAGCACGTTGCCGACGACGCGGATTCCGACGCCGGCCAGGTTGCCACCGATGAAAAGACTGCGGTGAAGAACATCGCATCCAACATCGGGAACGGTGCCGATAAGAAGGCCTAGCCAACTGCCCGCAGGGCAGTAACAAGAGGGGTTCCGCAACGGCGGGGCCCCTCTTGCCGTCTCTGCGGGAGTGTCCTGTGCCCTCCCTGCCTGGCGGGCACTGTGCCGCCGTAATGGAAAGCATCGGTGCTAAGTTTGAGGTGATGTCACCCGATAGATCCGCAGAGGATGCCTTGACTGACACTGAGCCGCGCGTATCGATTGTTATCCCGGCCTACAACGAGGAAAGTGTTATCCGGCAGTGCCTCATCGCGGCGGTCTACCAGTCGGTTCCGGCGCACGAGATCATCGTGGTGGACAACATGTCCAAGGACCGCACGGCATCGATCGTCACCCAGATGCAGCAGGAGTACCCGGAGAGCCCCATCATCCTGCTCCGCCAAGACATGGCGCAGGGACTCATCCCCACCCGCAATTTCGGCCTGGACAACGCCACCGGCGACGTCCTGGGGCGGATCGACGCCGACTCGGTGGTCGAACCTGACTGGGTGGAGCAGGTGCAGAAGGCCTTCGAGGACCTCTCCACCTCCGCCGCCACCGGGCCCGTGGTCTATTACGACATGCCGATGCGCCGCTTCGGACTCAAGGCAGATGACAAGATGCGCCAGCTGATGCTGAAACTGGCCAAGCACCAGTACCACTTCCTGTTCGGCTCCAACATGGCCCTCCGCCGGTCCGCGTGGGAGACCATCCGCGGTGAAACCTGCCGGGATGAAAAGGATGAGATGCACGAGGACATCGACCTGTCCCTGCATCTCGCGGACCACGATCTCAAGGTCCAGTACTGGCCGCAGATGGTCTCCGGGATGTCGGCCCGCCGGCTTGAGGACTCACCGCGCGACTACAGGTACTACGTGACGCGCTTCGACCGCACGTACAAGGCCCACAACGTGAAGAAGATGGCCCTCAAGGCACCCATGGTGGTCTTCTTCTCGGTGTATTTCCCGGCGAAGCTGCTGCGCGCCATCCACACCGTGAACACCAGCCAGCCGGTCCGCCGCGGCGGCCAGTAGTCCGGCGGGTCAGTCGGCCCCCAGCTCGAGAAGCGGGCGTTCCTCAGGCGGCTGGCCCCGTCGGGCTTTGCCGTTCCGCTGTCCGGCCACCACAACGGCCAGGCCCACGAGGATGAGCGCCAGCCCGGCGTAGGTGCCAGCCGGCAGCTTCTCGTGCAGGAACACGGCGGCCAGCAGCGCGGCACCGGGTATTTCAAGCAGGATGATCATGGACACCAGCAGCGGGCTCATTGTGGCCAGCAGGTGGTTGAATGCCGTGTGTCCCACGAGCTGGGCGCACACCGTGATGGCCAGAATTCCCAGCCAGCCGCCGGCGTCGAACCCGGTCAGCGGCTGGTTGGTGAATATTGCCAGTACCGCCACCAGGACAGCGCACATGCCGTAGCAGAGGGCCGTGTAGGTTCCGGTGGTCATGCTCTGGCGGGCCCGGCCGCCGGCAAGGGTATAGATGCCCGCTAGTAGCGCGCCGGCCATGGCCAGGACGTCGCCCAACAGGGCATCTGGGGAAGTGCCCATGTCGAAACCCGTAATGGCCACGACGCCGCCGAAGGAGATGCCCAGGCCCACCAGCACCTGCCAGCGGTGCCGCACGCCGCGGAAGAGCTGAATGACGGCGATCCAGGCGGACTGCAGGCAGACGAGGGCGGTAGCCGCAGCCACGGAGGTCAGCTGCAGGGACGTGATGAAGCAGGCGAAGTGCAGGGCCAGGGCCACGGCCGCAACGAGCGACCAACGGAACTCATAGCGCCCGATCCGGCTGAACTGGCGCGGTTCCCGGATCAGGGTGGGGGTGGCCATGACGGCGGCCGCGATGGCATTGCGCCAGAAGGCGATGGCGAGGGCCGTGACAGTGGTGGCGCCGAGTGTGGCGGCGATGAGCGGTCCTGATGAAGCCACGCCCAGGACGCCCAGGGCTGCAAAGAAGAAGTTCACGCTTCCACAGTAATGTGCCGGCCACACCCCGCCGGTGGGGGCCGATTGGGCCTGTCGAACCCGGGGCGAGCCTCCACCGGCCGGCGCAGGAGGTTAACGCAAAAGGTCCCGGCCGTTCCGACCGGGACCTTTCTTATGGTGGAGGCACGGGGACTCGAACCCCGAACCCCCTGCTTGCAAAGCAGGTGCGCTACCAATTGCGCCATGCCCCCATAAGAAGCAACCCGTCCATCATACCCTAGTTCCGAAGGCTGGCTGACCAGCCTCCGCACCGGGATCCGGACTATTCAACCTTGTCGGTTGATTCGCTCCAGACTGTCTTCCGGGCTTCGGATTCCTGCACCTTTTTCTTGTACAAGAGGACGCCTGCGACTGCAGCTGCAATAACCAGCAACTTCTTCACACGCACCCCGTTCCGGCTTGATTCCTGGGAATCGCACCTAAACCTCGACTTGAACCTGTGCAGGTTCCGTGGGCGTACCAGGACTTGAACCTGGGACCTCTTCGTTATCAGCGAAGCGCTCTAACCGCCTGAGCTATACGCCCCGATGCCTCATCGGGCCGAGACATGACTCTACAGCACATCCCGGCCCGATCTCAAATCGAGGCATTCCGGCAGGGTTTTCCCGCGGAAATACAGGGTTTTTAGTCGTCTGTCAGGGTCACGCCGATGCCGCCAACAAGGGTTGCCGAAATGTTGTACAGCACAGCTGACAGCATGGACAGGGCAGTCAGCAGCACAACATTCACAACGGCGATGATGGTGGCGAAGGATGCCACCTGGCCGAGCGAGGCGACCTTCTTCAGCTCGAAGCCGCCGCCCTCGGAACCGGCAAGGGTTCCCAGCAAGCTGTCCACCTGGTCGAAGATTCCGGTCAGGTCGAGCACGGTCCACAGCACGATGGCGGCGACCACCGTGACGATGCCGAGAGCGACGGACAGCAGGAACGCCATCTTCAGGACGGACCAGGGGTCCACCTTGCTGACCAGCAGCCGGGCGCGGCGCACCTTGGCCTTCGGAGCCGGTTTGACCAGCCCCGGAGCACCCGGCGCACCTTGGGGGCGCTGTCCTGGCGCCGCCGGGCGCTGCGCCGGCGCGGCCGGCCGCTGGCCCTGCGGACGCTGTCCTGCGGGCGCCGGGCGCTGTCCCGCACCTGCGGGGCGCTGTCCCGGAAGTCCCGACGGCGTGGCCGGGCTCTGCTGGGGACGCACCGGGGCGTTCACCCGGGGAGCGGATGCCGGCTGACGCATCCCGCCGGGACCATTACTGCTCGGCTTGGGAAATGAGTCGGAATTGCTCACTCGTTACCTCCGGTGTTGTCTTCGTTCGCCTCAGCATCGCCGGACGTTCCTTCTGCTTCATCGGCCAGTGCTGAAGCCGCCGCTGCGGATTCCTCGTCTGGTCCGGCATCTTCAGCCAACGTTACGTCATCAGCGGCGATAGCCAAGATTTCTGACGCACCCGGTTCATCGGCGTGGTCGGCTTCAGACTCTCGCTCGGCGCTGGCTTCAACTTCGGCTTCGAGGCCGCGTTCGGTGTTGCGGGCAACCTCGATGATGCGGTCGTTCTTGTCCGGCTTCGCGAAGATGACACCCATCGTGTCGCGGCCCTTGGCCGGGACGCCGGCCACGGATGAACGGACAACCTTGCCGCCGCCCATGACCACCAGGACCTCGTCTTCCTCCTGGACGATCAGCGCGCCCACAAGATCGCCGCGTTCTTCGGCGAGCTTAGCCACCTTGATGCCCAGGCCGCCGCGGCCCTGGAGCCGGTATTCCTCGACTTCCGTCCGCTTGGCGTAGCCGCCTTCGGTCACGACGAAAACGTAGGAGCCCTCGGCCACCACGTTCATGGCCAGCAGTTCGTCGTCCTCGCGGAACTTCATGCCTGTCACGCCGGACGTGGCCCGGCCCATGGGACGGAGCGCGTCGTCGGTGGCCGTGAAGCGGATCGACTGTCCCTTACGGGACACCAGCATGAGGTCATCCGTCTCGGAAACCAGCTGCGCGGAGACCAGTTCATCCTCTTCCCGGAGGTTGATGGCGATGACGCCGGCGGACCGGTTGGTGTCGTAGTCCTCCAGCCGGGTCTTCTTGACCAGGCCGCGCTTGGTGGCCAGCACCAGGTACGGCGCGTGCTGGTAGTCCTTCAGGTCCAACACCTGTGCAATGTGCTCGTCCGGCTGGAAGGCCAGCAGGTTTGCCACATGCTGGCCCTTGGTGTCGCGGCCGCCCTCGGCAAGTTCGTAGGCCTTGGCCCGGTACACCCGGCCGAAGTTGGTGAAGAAGAGCAGCCAGTGGTGGGTGGTGGTAACGAAGAAGTGTTCCACCACGTCATCGCCGCGCAGCTGGGCACCCTTGATGCCCTTGCCGCCGCGCTGCTGCGAACGGTAGTTGTCGCTCCGCGTCCGCTTGACGTAGCCGCCGCGGGTGATGGTGACCACCACTTCCTCTTCGGGAATGAGGTCTTCCATGGACATGTCGCCGTCGTAGCCCATCAGGATCTGGGTGCGACGGTCATCGCCGTGCTTGGCCACGATCTCGGCGAGTTCCTCGCTGATGATCGTGCGCTGGCGTTCCTCCGAGGCGAGGATCGCGTTGTATTCGGCGATCATCGCCTCGAGCTCGGTGTGGCGGTCCTGGATCTTCTGGCGTTCCAGGGCAGCGAGCCGGCGGAGCTGCATGTCGAGGATCGCGCGGGCCTGGATCTCGTCGATGTCCAGCAGCTGCATGAGGCCATCCCGTGCTGCCTCGGTGGTGCTCGAGGCGCGGATCAGGGCAATGACCTCGTCCAGCATGTCCAGCGCCTTGAGAAGGGCACGCAGGATGTGCGCTTCTTCCTCCGCCTTGCGCAGGCGGTAGCGCGTGCGCCGAGCGATAACATCCAACTGGTGGGTGACCCAGTGGCGGATGAAGGCATCGAGGCTGAGGGTGCGCGGCACCCCGTCCACGATCGCCAGCATGTTGGCACCGAAGTTCTCCTGCAGCTGGGTGTGCTTGTAGAGGTTGTTCAGCACCACCTTGGCGACGGCGTCGCGCTTGAGGACGATGACCAGGCGCTGGCCGGTGCGGCCGGAAGTTTCATCCCGGAGGTCGGCGATGCCTTGAACCTTGCCGTCCTTGACCAGTTCGGCGATCTTGATGGCCAGGTTGTCCGGGTTTGCCTGGTAGGGCAGCTCGGTGACCACCAGGCAGGTCCGTCCCTGCAGTTCCTCGACATTGACCACGGCGCGCATGGTGATGGAGCCGCGGCCGGTGCGGTAGGCATCCTCGATGCCCTTGTGGCCCAGGATGGTGGCGCCGGTGGGGAAATCCGGTCCCTTGATCCGCTTCAGCAGTTCTTCGAGCAGCTGCTCGCGGCTGGCGGTCGGGTTGGCCAGGTACCACTGGACGCCGTCGGCCACCTCGCGGAGGTTGTGCGGCGGGATGTTGGTGGCCATGCCGACGGCGATGCCCGAGGAGCCGTTGACCAGCAGGTTGGGGAACCGTGCCGGGAGGATGGTGGGTTCCTGGTTCTTGCCGTCGTAGTTGTCCTGGAAGTCGACGGTCTCCTCGTCGATGTCACGGACCATCTCCATGGCAAGGGGCGCCATCTTGGTTTCCGTGTACCGCGGGGCCGCGGCACCGTCGTTGCCGGGTGAGCCGAAGTTGCCCTGTCCCAGCGCCAGCGGGTAGCGCATGGTCCAGTCCTGGATCAGGCGCACCAGTGCGTCGTAGATCGCCGTGTCACCGTGGGGGTGGTACTGGCCCATGACCTCGCCCACCACACGGGCACACTTGTTGAAGGCGCGGTCCGGGCGGTAGCCGCCGTCGAACATCGCGTAGAGAACGCGGCGGTGGACCGGCTTCAGCCCGTCACGCACATCCGGCAGCGCACGGCCGACAATGACGGCCATCGCGTAGTCGAGGTAGGAACGCTGCATCTCCGTCTGCAGGTCCACCTGCTCCACGCGGTCGACCAGCACGTCGCCCTCCAGCACCGGCTCCGTGCCGTCCGGGGACTCGGCCGGGACCTCAGGTGTTTCGTCACTCATAGTCTGTATTTTCCGTTTCAGGTATATGTCTGTTCTGGAATATCAAGGGCGCAAACCGCTAGATATCGAGGAACCTGACGTCCTTGGCGTTCTGCTGGATGAAGTTTCGGCGGGATTCGACGTCCTCGCCCATCAACACGGCGAAGATCTGGTCGGCGGCCGCTGCGTCCTCCATGGTGACCTGCAGGAGGGTGCGCCGGTCCGGGTCCATGGTGGTGTCCCAGAGTTCGGTGTAATCCATCTCGCCCAGACCCTTGTAGCGCTGGATGCCGTTTTCCTTCGGAATGCGGCGGCCCGATGCCTGGCCAGAAACCAGCACGGCGTCACGCTCACGGTCGCTGTAAACGTAGTCGTGCGGCGCGTTGGACCACTTGATGCGGTACAGCGGCGGCTGGGCCAGGTAGACATAGCCGTTCTCGATCAGCGGGCGCATGTACCGGAACAGCAGTGTCATCAGCAACGTGGTGATGTGTTGGCCGTCCACGTCGGCATCAGCCATCAGCACGATCTTGTGATAGCGCAGCTTGCTGAGGTCGAAGTCCTCGCCGATGCCCGTGCCGAATGCTGTGATCATGGACTGGACCTCGTTGTTGCCCAGCGCCTTGTCCAGGCGTGCCCGCTCCACGTTGAGGATCTTGCCCCGGAGCGGAAGGATGGCCTGCGTCTCCGGGTTTCGACCGCGCTTGGCCGAACCGCCTGCCGAGTCACCCTCCACCAGGTAAACCTCGCACTTCGCGGGATCCTTCGAGGAGCAGTCGGAGAGCTTGCCCGGCATGCCGAAGGACTCCAGCGGGCTCTTGCGGCGCGCATTGTCGCGGGCCTTGCGCGCAGCCATGCGAGCCTGCGCGGCGGAAATGGCCTTGCGGATCACGTCGCGCGCCGGGGCGGGGTTGCGTTCCAGCCAGTCGCCGAGCTGGTCGGTGACCACGCGCTGCACAAAGCCCTTGACCTCGGAGTTGCCCAGTTTGGTTTTGGTCTGGCCCTCGAACTGGGGCTCGGACAGCTTCACCGAGATGACGGCCGTCAGGCCTTCGCGGATGTCGTCGCCGGTGAGGTTCTCCTCTTTTTCCTTGATGATTTTCTGCTCCCGCGCGTAGCGGTTGATGAGCGACGTCATCGCGGCACGGAACCCTTCTTCGTGGGTTCCGCCCTCGTGGGTGTTGATGGTGTTGGCGTAGGTGTGAACGCTCTCGGAGTACGCCGTGGTCCACTGCATCGCCATCTCGACGGCGATGTGCCGCTCGGTGTCCTCGGTCTCGAAGGCGATGACGTCCTCGTGGACAACATCCACCTTCTTGCTCGAGTTCAGGTGCTTGACATAGTCGAGAAGACCATCGTTGTACTGGTAGACCACGGTGCGGTGCTCGGCCAAGACCTCGCCCTCGGTCAGCACGCCGTCCAGGTCCAGGTCGCCGGCATCGTCCGTGCCGGCCGCCGCCTGGCGCTCGTCCGTCAGGGTGATCTTCAGTCCCTTGTTGAGGAAGGCCATCTGCTGGAAGCGCGCGCGGAGCGTCTCGAAGTCGAATTCCACGGATTCGAAGATGCTCGGATCCGGGTAGAAGGTCTGGGTGGTTCCCGTCTCGGCAGTTTCCTCGCCCTGGACCAGGGCGCCTTGGGGCTTGCCGCCGTCGGCAAAGGACATGCGCCAGACGTGGCCCTGCCTGCGGACCTCGGTGTCCACGCGGCTGGAGAGCGCGTTAACGACGGAGATACCCACGCCGTGCAGGCCGCCGGACACGGCGTAGCCGCCGCCGCCGAACTTGCCTCCGGCGTGCAGGATGGTCATGACCACCTCGACGGTCGGCTTGCCCTCGGTGGGGTGGATGTCCACCGGGATGCCGCGGCCGTCGTCTGTTACCTTGACGCCGCCGTCCGCCTGCAGAACAACTTCGATGTGCGTGCAGTAACCTGCCAGTGCCTCATCCACGGAGTTGTCCACAACTTCGTACACCAGGTGGTGCAGGCCGCGCAGACCGGTGGAGCCGATGTACATGCCGGGCCGTTTCCGTACGGCCTCGAGGCCCTCAAGAACGGTGATGTCGCTGGCGCCGTACTCCCGCGGTGTGGCAGTCTCAGCCGGGGCGCCGGACGTCCGGGCATCCTCCGCTACAGGCTCCACTGCCTCGATATCTGCATTGTCGTTAGCCACAGGCGCTTTCGACTCCTCTATGTTCGATGATGGCCGGCCTCCGCCGTCCGCCGGGGAACGGCGTCCGCCAAAAGGCACGTCACTGCCAGCGCCAGCTGCTCGGTTGACCTGCGGAACCGTTCCCACGCGGAAAAAGCGCTGGAAAACGGACTCAGTCAACGTTTCACCGGCGCCCAGTTATCTAGAGGAATTCTATCGTGAAACATGGTCGATCCCCGCATTGGCGGGGCGCCGACGCGGCTCAATATGCCTCTCGCTGGCCATTGGCCCCGCCTGCAAGGCTCCAGCAGTCCCTGTTTTGGACTCCTATACGGCCGACGGCGGTTTAAGCGCCCTGCACGCCGTTTGTGCTGTCGGCTATCCGTACGTGTCCCTCGGCCCGCGTCCGTTGACAGTACGGCCGCCCTTGCGCCAGTTCGGTGCGGCCGGCCCCAGCACCTGGATGCTGGTGACCACTCCATCACCGAGTTCGGTGCGGAACTTTTCGAGCAGGCTCATGCTGAGCAGCCGGAGCTGCGTCGCCCAGGCAGTGGAGTCGCACCGGACATGAAGGGTGGTGTCGGTGAAGCTTTCCGGGGTGCAGTGCGCGGCGATTTCCGGTCCCACGAGTGCCGGCCACTCGGCCATGACCGAGCCGACGGCGACCGGGGAGGTCCAGCCGCGCTCGGCAACCAGCCGCCCCACCACCTTTCCCAGCCCCAGGGGGTCGCGTCCGGTGGAGTGGAACTGGCTGAAGCCCCGTGTTCCCTGGGCCGCAGTTCGCGGTTTTTGTCCGGTGCCTGCCCGTGGCGCTTTCCGGCGGATCTCCCCACGGGCAGCCGCCGCCTCACGCATCCTGTTTAGCGCCGCCTGGGCGGCATCGATTTCATCGGGATCGCGGCCCGGCTGCAGGCCGCCGTCCTTATCCCTGTTCATCGATTCCTCCCGGAATTACTTTCACCCGCCGGCCCGCAAGCTCGTCCGGAATATCGGCGTCGACGGCGGCGGTCACCAGCACCTGCTCGGCGCCGGCAACTATTGCGGCCAGTTTACGCCGCCGCTGGACATCAAGTTCGGCGAAAACGTCGTCCAGGATGAGGATCGGCGCTGAGCCTCCGGTGCGGGCGTCGTCGAGCATGACGTAGTAGGACGCCAGCCGGAGCGACAGGCACATCGACCAGGTTTCACCGTGTGACGCGTAGCCCTTGGCGGGAGCCGGCCCGAGCACGAGTTCCAGCTCGTCCCGGTGCGGACCTACCAACGAGATGCCCCGTTCGACTTCCCTGCGGCGGGATGCCGCGAAGGCCTGCATGTAGCGTTCGGCGAGCTCCTCCACGGACAACAGGCGGAGATCCTCGGCCGGGTTTCCCGGCCCGGGTGGTGCCGTCGAAGCGCCAGCCGGCTCGCCGTCGTCGTCCATTATGTTCTGCAGTGTCGACCTGTAGATCGCATCCGCGGCTTTGGAGCCGTCGGTGAGCTGGGCGTACGCGCTGTTGAGATGAGGCCGAAGGCGCTCAACGAGTTCCAGCCTGGCGTGCAGCAGTTCCGCACCGGCGCGCGCCATGTGCTGGTCCCAGACGTCGAGGGTGGCCTCGTGGCCGGCAGTGAATTTCCCGGCCCGCGCCGACTTCAGCAGTGCGTTGCGCTGTTTGAGGACCCGGTCGTAGTCGCTGCGGGTGGCGGCGTGTCGGGGAACCAGGCTCACGAGAAGCTCGTCCAGGAAGCGGCGGCGGTTCGACGGATCGCCTTTGACGAGCGCCAGGTCCTCCGGAGCGAAGAGGACGGTGTGGCAGATGCCCAGCAGGTCACGCGCACGGACGGGGTTGCTGCGGTTGATGCGTCCCCGGTTGGCCCGGCCGCCGTTGATTTCCAGCTCCAGGATGGTGGATTGTTCGCCGCGGACCAGCTTCGCCCGGATCAGGGCGCGGTCGGTTCCGAAACGCAGTAACGGAGCGTCGGCGCTGACCCGGTGGGAACTGAGGGTCGCAAGGTAGCCGATGGCCTCCATCAGGTTGGTCTTGCCGATTCCGTTGGAGCCGACCAGGACCGTGACGCCCGGGCCAAAGCGGAGATCCACCTGGGCGTAACTGCGGAAATCGGTCAGGGACAGGTGTTCTAGGTACACGCGATCTTCAAATTCTCGGGAACCGTCGGGCCGGAAGCCGGGCGGAACCCGGACACGGAGCTACTTGGCCGGACGGGTGGCATGCCCGCCGAACTGGTGGCGCAGCGCGGACACCATCTTCATGGCCGGCGAGTTGTCCTCGCGGGAGGCGAAGCGGGCAAACAGCGCGGCGGTGATCGCAGGGGCCGGCACCGCATTGGCGATGGCCTCTTCCACGGTCCAGCGGCCTTCACCGGAGTCTTCGACGTAGTCATCGATCGAGGCAAGTCCCGGATCCTCGTCCAGGGCCTTCACCATGAGATCCAGCAGCCACGACCGGACAACCGTTCCCTTCTGCCAGGCGCGGAAGGTTCCGGGAAGATCCGTAACGATTTCCTTGGCAGCGAGGAGTTCGTAGCCCTCGGCGTAGGCCTGCATCAAGCCGTACTCGATGCCGTTGTGCACCATCTTGGCGTAATGCCCGGCGCCGACGCCGCCCACGTGCACGAAGCTGTCCGCACGGTCACCCTCCGGACGGAGCGCGTCAAAAACCGGAAGTGCACGTTCAATGTCCTCGGCGTCGCCGCCAGCCATGAGCCCGTAACCGTTCTGAAGTCCCCAGACCCCGCCGGAGACGCCGCAGTCAGCGAAGCGGATTCCCTTTTCGGCCAGGGCCGCGCCGTGCTTCTGGTCCTCAGTGAAGCGGGAGTTGCCGCCGTCGATCACCATGTCGCCGGGCTGCAGCTTGGCGCCGAGCTCGGTGATGACGGCGTCGGTGATTTCACCGGCCGGAACCATGACCCAGATGAGGCGCGGCGCAGGAAGCGCGGCAATGAGGTCGTCCGTGGAGGCGACATCGGTGACCTCAGGGTTGCGGTCAAAGCCGGTGACTTCGATTCCGCCCTTGCGCAGCCGCTCGCGCATGTTGAAGCCCATTTTTCCAAGGCCGATCAGTCCGATATGCACCGTGTGAACTCTTTTCTGCGCGGAGGTTTGGGATGGGCGGTCCACCCAACCAGGTAGCAGCTCGAGGCGTTTTGAAGGCTCAGAAGCCCCTCACCTGCTACCCAGTTGGGGTGTGGCTTAGTTGGGCAGGCGCACCGGCATCACGAGGTAGCGGTAGTCGTCCTGGTCCTCGCCGTCGATGTCGTTCTGTGCGGTAATCATTGCGGGCTTGGGTGCCGTGGTGAAGGAGAATCGCACGAACTTGGTTTCGATCACGCTGAGGCCCTCAACCAGGTAGTGCGGGTTGAAGGCAACGGTGATGTCCTCGCCGGACAACTGTGCCTCGAGCTCTTCGGAGGCCTGGGCGTCCTCACCGGTGCCGGCGTCGAGGTGCAGCTGGCCCTGGGTGAACGCGAGCCGGACCGGGGTGTTGCGTTCGGCCACGAGCGAGACACGGCGGACAGCCTCCACGAGCTCCTGGGTCTGCACCGTGGCGTGAATGGGCGTGGAATCCGGGAATAGCGAGCGGATCTTGGGGTAGTCGCCGTCGACCAGTAGCGACGTGGTGGTGCGGCCGCCGCTTTCAAAGCCGATGAGTCGGCTGTCGTCGTCGGCGATGGCGAGGTTGATGTCACCGCTGCCGCCCAGGGTCTTGGCAACTTCGTTGAGCGTTTTGGCCTTGACCAGGGCACTGGTGGAGATGCCGGGAGTGACAGGCTTCCAGGGAACTTCCCGCATGGCGAGCCGGTAACGGTCGGTGGCCAGGAGGGTGATGAGGTCGTCCTCGATCTCCATCCGCACGCCGGTGAGGATGGGAAGGGTGTCGTCCTTGCTGGCGGCGATGATCACCTGGGACACGGCCTGGGCGAAGGCGTCGCCGGCAACAGTACCGGTGATGGTGGGCAGCGCGGGCAGAGGCGGGTATTCGGCCTCGGGCATGGTGGCGAGGTGGAAGCTGCTTCGGCGGCAGGTGAGGGTCACCTTGTTGCCATCGGTTTCGATGTCCACCGGCGCTGAGGGAAGGCTGCGGCAAATGTCCGCGAGGAGCCGGCCCGAAACCAGGATGGTGCCTTCTTCCCTGATGTCGGCAGGTATTTCAAGCCGCGCGGACGTCTCGTAATCGAAGCTGGACAGGCTGACGGTCCCGGATTCGGCTTTGAGAAGGAGACCGGAAAGCACGGGTACGGGCGGCCGCGGAGACAACGACCGGGCTGTCCATGTGACGGCTTCTGCCAGGACGTCCCGTTCGACTCTGAACTTCACGGAAGGGTGCCGCCTTTCATTGCTGCTGCCATTTTCTGAACGGGAACTCGCAAAGAGCCCACAAGACCTTTGCCCCCAAACCCCGGAACCTGCATGGTCCGCGCATGGCCGACTGCAAACGAACCCGGGGATGGGAGCGCTGCAGACAGCTTAGCCGGAACTACAAGCATTTCCCCATCCCCGCCGTTGCTGCCGGCTCTGCCGGCGGCCAGTGGCCGATCCTTTGGCCGGTGCATGGAGGTCGGGGAAGGAGATTGTTGTTTGAGGGATTTCAATTTTTTGGGATTAGTAGTGTTAATAACTGCTGTGGAAACTGTGGATAACCCCGTTTCACGGCTCGGATCCGCGGTTAAGCCCTGTTCATGGACTGTGGGTTCGGCACGTTTTAAACAGGCTGTGGATGGGGACAACATTTTTGGCCTGTTTGCGTGATCCACAGACGCCTTAAGGGTTTTAAGCCCATTAACCGCGGTTGTCCCCTTAACTGTCCACAGGTTTATCCACACGCACCTGTTAATAAGGTTAAGAACCTCGGATCAGGAGTCGCGCTGCTGCTGCTTGATGCGGTTGGTGAGCTCCGTGACCTGGTTGTAAATCACACGCCGCTCGGCCATGAGTTCACGGATCTTGCGGTCGGCGTGGATCACCGTGGTGTGGTCGCGGCCGCCGAGCTCCTGGCCGATCTTGGGAAGCGACATGTCGGTCAGCTCGCGGCACAGGTACATGGCGATCTGCCGTGCGGTCACCAGCGTCCGGGTCCGCGACTTGCTGCAGAGCTCCTCCATGCTGAGCTTGAAGTAGTCCGCCGTCTGCTGCAGGATCTGGCCGGACGTGATTTCCTGGGCGCCGTCGTCGGTGATGAGGTCTTTGAGCACCATCTCCGCGAGAGCCACATCCACCGGCTGGCGGTTGAGGCTGGCGAATGCGGTGACGCGGATGAGGGCGCCTTCGAGTTCGCGGATGTTGCTGGCGATCTTCGACGCGATGTACTCGAGTGCGTCGTCCGGGGCGGAGAGGCCTTCGCTGAGGGCCTTCTTCCGGAGGATGGCGATGCGGGTTTCAAGTTCGGGGGGCTGGATGTCCGTCAGCAGGCCCCACTCGAAGCGGGATTTCATCCGGTCCTCGAAACCCGCGAGCAGCTTGGGCGGCTGGTCCGAGGTGATGACCACCTGCTTGTTGTTGTTGTGCAGGGAGTTGAACGTGTGGAAGAACTCCTCCAGCGTCCGGTCCTTGCCGGCCAGGAACTGGATGTCATCGATCAGCAGGACGTCGACGTTGCGGTACGTCGTCTTGAAGCTGGCGCCTTCGTCGTCACGGATCGAGTTGATGAAGTCGTTGGTGAATTCCTCGGAGTTGACGTACCGGACGCGGATCCCGCTGTAGAGGCGCCGGGCGTAATGGCCGATGGCGTGCAGGAGGTGCGTCTTGCCCAGACCCGAGTCACCGTAAATGAACAGCGGGTTGTAGGCCTTCGCGGGCGCTTCCGCCACGGCGACGGCTGCGGCATGCGCAAACCGGTTGGAGGATCCGATCACGAACGTGTCGAAAACGTACTTCGGATTGAGCCGGCCGAACTCGTGTGAAGTGCTCGGCAGCATGGGCTGCGGCTTCTGTTCAATGGAGGGATCGTTTGCGAGGGAAAGCTCGACGGCGGGTTCCGGCTCTTCGTGGATGGGCACCAGATCGGTGTCGACGTCGATCGCGCATCGGATGTCGTCTGAGAAGACGTTGCGGAGAGCGTCATCGAGAGCGTCCTTGACCTGCGTCTGGAGCACTTCCCGGGTCAGTTCGTTGGGCACTG
The DNA here is from genome assembly GCF_042795115.1 of Arthrobacter sp. NPDC056493. Classification (NCBI taxonomy): domain Bacteria; kingdom Bacillati; phylum Actinomycetota; class Actinomycetes; order Micrococcales; family Micrococcaceae; genus Arthrobacter; species Arthrobacter sp. NPDC056493. The sequence goes on from NZ_JBHTSL010000011.1 coordinate 70,755, forward strand.
CGACGAGAAGGGTGGAACCGATGAGGCCCTGGGCCTGCGCGAGGATGACAAAGCCGCGTTGCCGGGGCGAGACGCGGTCGTCCTGTTCGAGAAGATTCACCACGCGCCGCCAGGAACTTCCGACAGTGTTGGCGTGGTTGGCTTCGTCTACTGTCATCAAATTTGGTTCCTCAAAGCTTGCTGCCTGCATTACATGCAGCCGCAAGCCCGAACCAGGGTGCTGGCCCGGCTTAATCCACAGGGTTATGCACAGTCCGTGGATAATCGGCTACTGAGACACTCTAGGGGATGAAAAGCCTAGAAGATAGCTGGGAAGTGCCTTGTGGATAATTACACCGTTGTGGTTCGAAAACGCCGGTTGTGAGCCGCTTCATCCACAGGTTCGGCGCCCCGTTAGCCACAGCTGGGGAAACACGCCGGGCGGCCTGCTGGTTTGACTCCTGCCCGCGTTTTGCCCTAACGTTGTGGAGTCCTTTGTGCCTGCTTTCTGACCCTATTTTGGACTTCCGGACACTTCGCGTGTTCGGGAAAAACCTAGGGGAAGCAGACACATACAAAACTTAGCGTCGGCCAGTTCTTCCCCTTACTGATCGGGTGGGCGCACCTTTGATCCACTGGAGTAACTAACGTGAGCAAGCGGACTTTTCAGCCGAATAACCGCCGTCGGGCCAAGAAGCACGGCTTCCGCCTTCGTATGCGCACCCGTGCCGGCCGCGCCATCCTGGCCGCCCGCCGTGGCAAGGGCCGCACCGAACTGTCGGCATAAATACTGACTTGTCGGTCTTCTTCCTTCTGCGAGATTAGCGGTGCTTGCCACCCGTAACCGCCTGAGGACTTCAACCGATTTTTCAACAACTGTACGTTCCGGCGTCCGCAATGGACGCCGGAACGTAGTGTTATATACGGCAACTATTGGAGCCGACGAACCCAGCCGTATCGGGTTCATCGTTTCCAAAGCTGTCGGGAACGCTGTTGCCAGGAACCTCGTTAAGAGGAGACTTAGAGAAGCCGGCGCTGTCTCGTTGCACGAGTACGGCACCGGATTCGCTATTGTGGTGCGTGCTTTGCCCGCCTCCGCAACAGCCAGCTGGGATGAACTCCTGGCGGATTACAACGCCGCCTTGGAAAACACCATGAGGCGGCTGGCTGGCCGCCTTCCGGCGGTGACCGGAAAACGGCCAGCTGGAACGCTACCGGACGCAACAACACAGGAAGGGACACAGCGTGCTTGACCCGACTGCCGCCGTCGTCCGTTCCCCGAAGTCCGCAACAGCGGCCGCGGGCAGCTTCATCTGGAACCTGCCCCGCAATATCCTCATTCTTCTGCTTCTGGCCTACCGCAAGGTGGTTTCGCCCTTGTACGGCCAGGTTTGCCGCTTTTTTCCCTCCTGCTCGGCCTACGCGCTTGAAGCGGTCACCGTCCACGGCGCTGTCAAGGGTGGCTGGCTCGCGGCCAGGCGCCTGGCACGTTGCCACCCGTGGAACGCCGGTGGTGTGGACCATGTCCCCGCCGGCCACCGGGAATGGCCTGAAAACCGGACCCCCAGAATTGTTGTGCTGAATAACCCGGATAAGTACCTGGCTGCTCAGACTGATGAAGAAGGCCGCGCTGCGGCCTGACGAATAGGGAATCGTATGGACTTCTTTGGAACAATCATGGCCCCGTTCAAGTGGCTGGTCTCAGTCATTATGGTCGGCTTCCATGACGGATTGAGCTTCATCGGCCTGCCGGCCGCGAACGGCTGGACCTGGACGCTGTCCATCATCGGGCTGGTGCTGGTGATCCGCGCCGCCCTTATCCCCGTGTTCGTCAAGCAGATCAAGGCGCAGCGAGGTATGCAGCTGCTGCAGCCCGACCTGAAGAAGATGCAGGACAAGTACAAGGGCAAGACCGATCAGCTTTCCCGCCAGGCCATGGCGCAGGAGCAGATGGCCCTGTACAAGAAGCACGGCACCAACCCGTTCTCTGCCTGCCTCCCGATGCTCATCCAGATGCCGTTCTTCTTTGCGCTGTTCCAGGTACTCTCCGGCATCAGCTCCGCCAAGGCCGGTGGCCAGGGCATCGGCGCCATGAGCATTGAGCAGGTCAGGCAGTTCGACGAGTCCAGCATCTTTGGCGCTCCGCTCTCCGCGACCCTGCTTCACGGCACGCCACCCAACGGCAACGTGGTGACGGTGTGGATCCTCTCCATCGTGATGATCCTGGCCATGACGGCCTCGCAGTTCATCACGCAGAAGCAGATCATGGCCAAGAACATGTCCGAAGAGGCCATGGCCAGCCCGTTCATGCGCCAGCAGAAGATGATGCTGTACATCCTGCCCATCGTCTTCGGTGTGGGCGGCATCAACTTCCCCATCGGTGTCCTGATCTACTGGACCACCACCAACCTGTGGACCATGGGCCAGCAGTTCTTTGTCATCCGCCGCATGCCGACGCCGGGATCCCCCGCCGCCAAAGCCCTCGCCGAACGCCGTGCCGCCAAGGGCCTTCCGGCCCTTCCCATCCTGGGCGGCAAGAAGGCCGACGCCGAAGCTGAAGCAGCTGCCGCCGCTGCGGTTGCGCAGGCCCGGACGCAGCGCACTCAGCCACAACGTAAGAACAGGAAGAAGAAGTAATGTCTGTTGAGAGCTCTGAACACGCACTTTCCGCTGAAGCAAGCGAAGACCAGGACTCCGTTGCCGGTACCGTGAACGCGGGCAAGGGCACGTCGGCAAGCCGCCTGGAAGAAGAGGGCGACGTCGCCGCCGACTACCTTGAGGAACTGCTCGACATTGCCGACATCGACGGCGACATTGACATCGAAGTCCGCAACGGACGTACCTACATCTCGATCGTGGCCGAGGAAGAGTCCGCCGGGCTCGAGAGCCTCGTGGGACGCGACGGCGAGGTGTTGGAGGCCCTTCAGGAGCTGACCCGGCTTTCGGTTCTTTCCGCTACGGAAAACCGTTCGCGCCTGGTGCTGGACATCAACGGGTACCGCAAGGAACGCGCGGGCCACCTGCAGAAAATTGCCGAGGACGCCGTCGCTTCCGTCAAGGAAACCGGTGAGGCCGTCGCGCTGGATCCCATGAGCGCCTACGAACGGAAGATCGTGCACGACGCCGTTGCCGACCTTGGATTCGTCAGCGAGTCCGAGGGCGAGGGTGCAGGCCGGCACATCGTCGTTTCCGCCGACTGAACCCTTTGGCTGAGTTACAGATGGTTGAAATTACTGCAGCCGAGCGCCAGGCGGCGGAGAAGATTTTCGGCGACCGTTTTGGCCTGGCTGAACGGTATGTCGAGCACCTCGCGACATCCGGCACCGAGCGGGGACTCATCGGGCCGCGGGAGGTCCCCAGGCTCTGGGGACGCCATGTCCTGAACTGCGCGGTGATCGAAAGTGAAATTCCCCAGGGCAGCCACGTGGCCGACGTCGGGAGCGGCGCCGGCCTGCCTGGCCTTTGCCTGGCCATTGCCCGTCCCGACCTGGAACTGACCCTCATCGAACCGCTCGAGCGCCGGGTGATCTGGCTGCAGGAAGTGGTTGACGATCTCGGGTTGAGCAACGTCACCGTCATGCGCACGCGCGCCGAACTGGCTGTTGGAATGGTGACGGCCGACGTTGTGACCGCCCGGGCAGTGTCTGCTCTGAGCAACCTTGCCGGCCTGACCATTCCGCTGCTCGGTGGCGAGGGTGAAGTCGTGGCCATCAAGGGTCGCAGCGCTGCCGAGGAGATCGAGAAGGCAGCCAAGGCCATCCGCAAGCTTGGTGGCGTGGAGACATCCGTTGTCACAGTAGGCCAAAACCTGCTCGAGGAACCCACCACGGTGGTGCGGATCGTAGTTAAGAAGACCCAAAAGAGCGCCTAGCCCCGCACGGTGCCGCGGGTCCACAGGATGTAGCGGTTAGGCTAGAGAACGGCAGTGAAAGCCGAACGAGAGTGAGTGTGTCCCAGTGACCAGTAGCGAAACCTCCACGCAGCGGATTCCCCCGTTCGTGTCCCTGGGGTCGGCGCGTGCCTTTGGCGTATCACCGGTCGCTACCACGGCAAATCAATTCAATCCGGTTGCAGGCACTACTGCTGCCAAGGTTTCACGTGAAACCGCGGCCCGCGGAAACGTGCTGGATACCATGGATGATTCGAGCCCCATTGCACGGGAACTCGCGCACGAGAACCGGCGTCGGGAGCGGCTCCTGGGACGCAACCTGCCGAAGCCGGAGAAGACCCGAATTTTCACGGTTTCAAACCAAAAGGGTGGAGTGGGAAAGACCACGACCACTGTGAACATCGCTGCGGCGCTGGCTGCGGCCGGCCTCAACGTCCTGGTCATCGACATCGACCCGCAGGGCAATGCCTCCACGGCTCTGGGCATTGAGCACCATGCCGACGTCGACAGCATCTACGACGTGCTGATTAACGATATGGCGCTTGAGGACGTGGTGGCACAGTGCCCGGACATCAGCAACCTCATCTGCGCCCCGGCCACCATCCACCTGGCCGGTGCCGAGATCGAGCTGGTCTCCCTGGTGGCACGCGAACAGCGCCTCCGCCGCGCCATCGACGTCTATGCCAAAGCCCGCCAGAAGAAGGGCGAGCAGCGGCTCGACTACATCTTCATCGACTGCCCGCCGAGCCTGGGACTGCTGACAGTCAACGCTTTCTGCGCTGCCGGCGAGGTGCTCATCCCCATCCAGTGCGAGTACTACGCGCTCGAGGGCCTGAGCCAGCTGCTGAAGAACATCGAGATGATCCAGAAGCACCTGAATGCGGATCTGGAAGTCTCCACGATCTTGCTGACCATGTACGACGGCCGGACCAACCTGGCCGCCCAGGTCGCAGCTGAAGTCCGGCAGCACTTCCCGGACCAGGTCCTTGACGCTGTCGTCCCTCGGTCCGTGCGGATCTCCGAAGCACCGAGCTACCAGCAGACTGTCATGACCTACGATCCATCCTCCAGCGGCGCGTTGTCCTACCTGGAAGCCGCAGCGGAAATCGCTGAGCGTTAGAATTTTCCAAACACAGCAACAGCCGGAGCCCGGCATAGCCGGGCTCTTCCGATGGAGGGAATCATCCATGAGCGATAAGCGACGCGGGCTCGGTCGCGGTCTTGGCGCACTCATTCCAAGTTCCGCTTCCGCAGGCGCTTCGGGTAACGGAGCAGCTCCGTCGCGCCCTGTGGATCTCTTCTTCCCGGAGGCTCGGAAGACGGCTGAACCCGTCCCCTCCTCGGAACCGGACAAGTCTGGCCTCGATGATGCCCCGGCGCCCCGGTCCGGCCGGAAAGCTGCGGCTGAAGTTTCAACCACGGTCGAAGCAGATAGTAAGCATGCCTCGGATACAGTGAAGCCCTCCCCTGCCAAGTCCACGGCGAAGACTGCCGCTTCCCAGGGTGGTGCTTCGGCTGCCGGCGCTGGTGCCGCGAAGCATGGTGGTGCGGCCAAGGCCGCCGGCGCGCCCGACTCTGAGAATGCGGAGAAGGCCGACGCCGTCCGTGAAGCGGATTTCGCAGTGGCTGCAGATGACGTGGTCCGCTTGGACAACGACGTAGAACTCGTCGAGGTACCGGGCGTCCGCTTCGCTGAAATCCCGGTCACGGACATCCATCCCAACCGCAAGCAGCCCCGTACCGTCTTCGATGAGGACGACATGGCGGAGCTTGTTCACTCGGTTCGCGAAATAGGCGTCCTCCAGCCAATTGTGGTGCGTACTTCAACCGAAAAGGGTGGAAAACCGTACGAGCTGGTGATGGGTGAGCGCCGGTGGCGGGCAGTCCAGGCCGCCGGACTCTCGACGATCCCGGCGATTGTCCGTGATACGACGGATGACGACCTGCTCCGCGACGCACTTCTGGAGAACCTGCACCGCAGCCAGCTCAATCCGCTCGAAGAGGCCGCTGCGTACCAGCAGCTGCTCGAGGACTTTGGTACTACGCACGAGCAGCTGGCTGACCGCATCGGCCGTTCGCGCCCGCAGGTGTCCAACACTCTCCGGCTGTTGAAGCTCCCGCCCCTGGTGCAGCGTCGCGTCGCTGCCAATGTCCTCTCGGCAGGCCACGCCCGGGCTCTGCTGTCGCTTCCCGACGCGGCGTCCATGGAACGCCTGGCCCAGAAGATCGTGGCTGAGGGTATGTCGGTCCGTGCCACCGAGGAAGCGGTCACGCTGCACCGTGAACCCGCGACGCCGGCCAAAAACAACATTCCCCGTCCGGGCGCACGCCACGAGCGGCTGGATTACCTGGCCTCCTCGCTGTCGGACAGGCTCGACACCAACGTGAAGATCTCCCTCGGAGCCCGCAAGGGCCGCGTGAGTATTGAGTTCGCGAGCGTTGAAGACCTCAACCGGATCATGGACGTCCTTGCCCCTGGGAGCGACAACTAAAGAATCAAGAGAAGATCATGGCCCGTTCAGAGGAACGGGCCCTTTTCTGTTGGCGGGACGGCAGTGTCTGGCACAACCAACATGGATTGCAAGCTGGCCGGTGGGTTGTTTGAGCTGGGGCATGTGGCACTCACTGCCTTCTGGGTGCATTGCAAGTGGGTCGTTAGGGAAGCCGGCTTCTGGCCCTATCGATAGAGTTCTTTCAACGGCAGGGTTTCTTGTTAAGGAGTTCTGTCGGTTCCCCAGCCAAGGGGGTTAGTAGAACCTTCAGGCAACGCCGTACTGCCGTTTGGATAGAACCGGAAGCCAGGAACCTGCATGGGTGAACCTGATGTTTTCAGACGCAGGTTTGATTTCGGAGGGCTTCCCCGGAGGGTCGCGGCTGTCACAGCGCCCTTCAACGGCCTCTGCAGCCTCCAGGAGGCCTCCCACTGCCGCGTTGACACAACACGCACCGTGCGTCTCCATCCGGGCGCAGGCTGGGCCCCCGCCAGAGTTTCCACGACGCGTGTATTCGTTGACCCACGAAGGGGTCTTCTGGCGCAGTAGTGGTTGCCAAAAGCACGCGGAAAATTGGGTTTTCTGAGCCTTTTGCCGGACCTTTATGTCGCGCGAATGGCCGAAAAGCAGGGGGTGCCTGTGCCGCAGACGCAGGAATTCATATGTGCGATTCTGCCGCATTGAGGAAGTGTGTACAGGCCATGGCTGGTGTTTTGCGGGCTGCGCCCAACTGCCTACGTGTTCCGCGTCGTTTATGACGGTAAACTCGGCGCAATCTGGTCCCCGGGGTCGGACAGACTTCCACCAGATCGCACTTCGCTGCCTTGCGATCGTCTGCCATCTCTTCCTTCCTTCTTGCTTGCGGCGACGCATGCAGGGCGGTCCAGGTGGTGCATGCATGTGCTCGGCACATCGGCGCATCTATCCAGAGGCAGAGATCTGATTGCTCGCGGCTACGCTTCTTGGCCAATTCATACTGTTGCCAGGTACCCATCGCGTAGCGGTGACTGAAGCTGCTTAAATCCGGCCTGGTAGCAGCTCGCCATCATCCGGGAATGGGCAGGCCAGCAGACCGGTATTCCAACGGCGCCACATGGGTGCAGTGCGGTAGCTCGGGGTGGTTCTCCAACTACCGTCGAAGGATTGCTTCCATCCTTGCCGCCGAATTGCAGACCGGTCCCTGCAGTGACATCCGGGAGCCTCAGCATCTGTGCCGCCTGATACTTGTTTCACGTGAAACGTCATGCTCCGGACCTTCGTCGGCCGCCGTCAGCCGCCCGCGCGGTCTGAGTCCCGCCCTCCCCTGTGCGGTTTCACGTGAAACAACTGACAAGGAGATGCGCGAGAGCCTGACGCGTGACCGGAGGTTCAGCCAATGGTGCAATATTGCAGTGGGGAGCTTGCCCCTCCTACCGAGGCCGGCCCTACTGAGACCGGCGTCGAATCTCGGGCCCTCGGAGGGGCTTTGACGGGCATACCGTGTCTGGGGAATAGGATCGGCGCAGCCATGAAGACTGAGGCACGTCGGGGCATCCCGTTGCCTCCACGGCGCTCACGAAAAGCGGATGCCAGCCCCATCTTCCCAGATCGTACCGAGCGGGAAGAGTCGCGAACCAGCGAAGCAAGACGGTGCAGGCTCGGGAATGACCCATACGGCGCAAGGGCACTGCGAACCGACAATCCAGACGATAGCCCCTAGCTCGATTCGAGTGGAAGATGCTGATCCCCTCGGCTGACGTTTGGGCGGTGCCGGTCGCCCGCTTCGTTGTTGTAATGCTGGCCCTCTCGTTGTCCGCCGTCACGTTGTCCGCGCTGGAGATGGCAGCTTGATGCTTCCTCCGAGTCAGTGCCAGGTCATATGGAGCCCGCCTGCAGGGGGCCTTTAGTGTCTCCCCTGCGTATCCCGGATCGGCATTTGTTTGTGTGGCGCGGGTTCGCCAAGAGGGGTCATTATGCTCTCCGATGCTCCTTCGATTGGACGAGGCGATGACAGGTTTCACGTGAAACGGTCAGCTGTCCCCCAGCCGGTTGTCCAAGGCGACGCGAAGCTCTGCCACGGACTCGCTGTTCTACGGCATGCCAGCGTAGCTCGGTATCCTTGGAGCGCTTCGCCGTCATCCACGGTTAGGTCTCCTTCTGTTCTGGTTGGTCCCCTGTGCGTACACCGAGCGTTCCCGCCGGGACCACCTCTAGCCGGCGGGCACGGCCCAGCGTCCTGAGTGGCGTGATCCCTCAATCACTTCGGGAATGCATCCGACTTCAGAAATGGCTACGCAGAACGGACACCAAGAGCCGTGTCCCGAGAGACGTGTGGACCAAGAGCCTTGACCATCCCCCATCCACGGATTCAGCGCAGACGGTAGGTACGGCATCGCCGCATCTGACTTGCCGTGACCTGATCGATGGCTAGGCGCGGTAGCTGCCTATATGACAGATGGCGCTGCCGCGCGGATGGAATGTGTGCCACACGGAGAGTACGTGGCCCTACTGTTGACGTGCGGGCGCCGAGGGCTGCGCAAAGGAAAGTGCTGATCGACTATCGGCGAACCAAGGTATCTCAGCAGTCACGGGGCCGCTCGCCCCTGGTGACAGGCCGGTGGATAAGGCTGTGGATAACCTTGTGGGTAACGTTGGGGATATGACACAGCTCGCGGCTCTGCCTTCCAATGTCAGCGGGCACTGTCTGACCTGGGCGGCAGCCGAGCTGGCGAGTTTTCTCCTCCCCGTGTTTCACGTGAAACACAGCGCCATCCCCTGTGCGTTGGCTCATTTCGGTGAGCCGGGCTGCAGTTAGGGCTGTGATCAAAGTAAATAAGTTTCTTATGGCCGCTCCGGACGGACATATTCCGCGACCCGTCATCTGAGCTGTCATATCGGACGCACCGGCGCAACTCGTCGGGCCGTGCTGCCGCGGGCACCCGAGCTGTGATTCTGCTCACGGACGGTGGAGAGTAATCCACAAGATCACACGAGAGGCTGTGGATAAACCTGTGGATTTGGCTGTGGAAAAGACTGTGAATAATGTCATGGTGAGTCTTAATACAGGGGCGCCCAGCGGGGCCATGACCGCCCTAGGAAGGGCCAGTCCGCGGCCCGTACGAGAACCCTCGATCCGGATTCCGGGCTGGCTCTTTGGAGCTTCCGCTCCCGAGGCCTCATGATTGCTGCCCAGTAGAACGCGATGGACCCGGCTCCAAATTTTCCAACCTAGCCCTGGCAGCTGATCGCTTTTGCCTACAGTACCCGTTCGCCGGCTTGTGCATGCGCGTAATGATCCAGTTGGTCTATCGGCGCTCAATTGGTCAGTGTAGGGCCGCATCTACGCCTTCGAATGAACAGTGCACGAGCTTGGCTGAGCAATGGGTGGTGCGGATTAAGCCCCGCGAAGGCGGGTCTGCTTCAGGACAAATCGTTAACGGGATGACGCCGTCACGTCAGCCAGCGAGTTCTTTCGCGCGCGTCTGAAGTGCATGTCATACCGAAGCGTGCTTGTGTATTGATGACTGGGGTGAAGCTCCGTGCATGAGGTGGTCGCCTTGCGGCTGCCGGGCCTCCACGCCGACTTCGCCGCGGTGTGCTTCGCACCGCCACATCACCGCTGCGGCGGTGGTGTGATCCTTCGATTGGTTCCTTCCTGGGCGCCGCTCTGGCGTTGGTGAGTTCGGCTAACAATGGGTCGGCTATGTGGGACTGTTGCTTCTCGATACCGACTCGCTCACCCCTACTCTCCGGATGCATACCGTATCGAGCAACGTTGGCGAACCGTTGGTGAGCCCGCTGTGCTTTGTGGGCAGACTGATTGCATGTGGCGTCAGCGACCGGTGGCCGGACTGGTTGGCCATTAGTGGGCGTAGTCCCAGCGGCTGTTCCGGTACTCGGTGTTGTCCCCAACGGAGCAGCTGTCGTGAGGGACAAGGTTGGGCTGAGTAGTGCAGCTCTACGTCTGATGGTGAAGCCGTCCGGGCCTTCGTTGCAGTATGCGAGATCGACATCCGGTGCCTCGGCCCGTGACGATCGATTCGTAGCGGGCGGGAGGCAGTAATCGAGCAGCCACAGACACGGCCTCCCGCTCCTATTCCTGGATTAGCCAAGTGCAGTGACGCAGCAGGCTCCTGCCTGCCACCATCATTTGACGAGGCCGCCGGCACGCACATCACACGCATCGCGAGTCCTGCGGCAGGCGCGTGGGCCCGTGGGGCGAGCTACCTCGCTGCTGATTCTTCACGGGTGGGACGCCGGGTCGTGGACCAACCCTGCGTCTTCGTTTCACGTGAAACCTTGAGCGCGAGCCAGGCATGGGCGTTTCCGCGTCGGACCAGTTCTTTGACGGAATGCCTGATTGATCCGGGCTCATCGGTGCGCGGCACTACTGTCTTCCGCCCCCGGTGAAGACTTTGGGTGGTTCTACGCGTGAGCGGTCGCTGGCATCGGGAATTTCATCGATTGCGGATGTTAGGCCGGCGATACATTGGCCCCAACGCCGGAGCCATACTTTGAACCGCTTAGGAGGAGCGAGATAGGGCCTATCCGGAGCGCCGAGTTGGCTCGGACCGGGCCAGCTGCCTAGGCATGCTAGTTCACTCCGGCGCTCCGGACCGATCAGCTAGTTGTGTGGCAAAGAAATCCCGCTTTCCCTCATCGAGGCAGGCGCGCACCTCAGATTGAACTTGTTTCACGTGAAACGGAGTACCACTCCTCTACCACGCTTGGATGCGGTGGGCCGTCCTCCCCCTGCAATCCCTCGCGGCGACGACATCCAGGATGACAACCGGAGCGCGCCTGGCGCAGCGGCAGCCACCGGAGAGCCAAGCACTACATTTGCGTATCCGGTCGTTCATTTGCAGCACGCCAGTCTCCCTTAGCCGTCGAGGGAGGAGTCGAAGTGCTGGATGGCTTTTGGCGAAAGCGGCATTTCTCGGTTTGGGGCTGCAGGTGGTAACCAATCTCCGAATCATGCTGCCTACCTGATTCTCGGGGACCCCTGCTGATGGTGGCGGTGTCCGCGTGGGCCAGAAATACCCGATTGGCAGGGGTCCAGTGTTAGCCAGGTAGACAGCTTTTGCGAACTGGGTGTGATGTGAATGGAGGGCAGTCGATGGGTTCCGGGATGCAAGCGTCGGGCTGTGGGTGCCATCGAATCCCTGGCGTGCATGGTAGAGGTAGTCCCGGCAAGGCCACGTCGACGAAATCGATCGGGAGGCCTGCTCCTGTGGGCCTGGAGCTCGTGTGCGTTGCCGGTTCCGCGCCAGGCATATCCGTGATCGTAGAATTGGCCGTCTCGACAAGTAGCGGGACCAATATTGTCTGCTGCCTTAGGATGTCGACTAGCTTTTTAGGCTGCATTTATCGGAAACTGCCTGAGCAGCTCTCGTGGACTGGTGGCCGATACGAGGGTTGAGGATGAAGTCCCCCTTGACGCTTGGCTATGGATACGCGGGGCGATTCCGATTCAGCGCTCCCGTATTAGCGATGAAAAAATTGGGTGCGTCGAGCAGTTCCACTGCTACGTGTGGCCTCCGATGTTTCACGTGAAACGCCACCGCTTCACAGGTTCCAGTCCGGCTTCTCTTATCGAGCTTCGTGTCACGAGATCTTTCATTGACGTCGGGTACGCCACTGTAGCCGCGGCCATAGATGGTGGCTCCCCGACTTAGGGGTAGGACGCGGTGTCATGCGCTCGAGACTTGGGCCTGACTCGCGGGCATGGCGCCGCTGACCTGCGCGGAAGCTGGCCGGTGTAGCGGTCCGCGTTTCGCCCTCCGCATCGACTGACGGACAACATCAGCGTCCCTATGCAGCGCGCTGTTACTGACCCGACCGGCCCCTTGGGCGCGATCCCGCAGGGGTTGGTTCACATGCGCCGTTTGCTGGCATGCCTGACGATAGGTTCCGCTCTCATCTGGAACGGCCACATCCAACGTGCTGGCCCATTTGTTGCATTCACCTGTATCCGCAGCCTTCAGAGTCTGACGTCGTTCGCCATGGACGTGACAGAGTGGAGGTGGAAAAGGACATCGCGCGTTGTTCAAGCGCCGGGCGACCCCTTGTTTCACGTGAAACAGCGGCTGCGACTGTGCTCGCTGCCGGCGAAGGAGGCACCGAGCGTGGGGACCAGATCGGGACTTCCATCGAACAAGGCAGGGTGGGCAATCTGAAGGAACCAGGGGTGCAGACTGTGACCAGCCTCGACGGTCTGCACGGTCGCAGCGCGTTTACGGCACGACTAACGGAGCTGAACGATTCTCAGCGATAAGACATGAACAATGAAATCGATAGGGGTCCCTTTTAAGAATCAATTATCAACGCTGAGAGGACGCAGCGTCCAATATTGGACCTGAGTGCGTGGCGAGCGAAGTGGCGTGACGCGTCTCACATACCAGAGTGGGCACGCCGGGGCAACGCGTTCCTTCGCGGCGAGTTCCGCCGGCCCAACAAACAAAAGGTGGCCACCACTCCCCTGGGAGTGATGGCCACCTTCGTGGCTATGCCGGCGTTGCCTCTTGGGTACGCCGTCCAGGCCTAATGCGGCTAGGACAGGACGTCCGCGAATTCCTTCTCGAAGAACTGCTTCGGCTTGGCACCGATGACCGTGCTCTTCACCTCGCCGCCCTGGAACAGGTACACGGCAGGAATGGAGGTGATGCCGTACTCGGCGGCGATGGCCGGGTTGTCATCGACATTCACCTTGACGACGTTGACCTTCTCGCCGTATTCCACCGAGATCTCATCCAGGATGGGTCCCAGCTTCCGGCACGGGCCACACCACTCGGCCCAGAAGTCAACAATTACCGGCTTGTCAGCGGCAAGTACGTCAGTGCTGAAGCTTGCGTCAGTTACGTCTTTTGCGTTGCTCATAACCCTTGTCTCTCTCTTCGAATGATTTCAGCGCCGGTCAGGCGTGAAGGTCTGCGAGGTAGTGCTCGACGTCGATCGCTGCGACACAGCCGGAACCGGATGCAGTAATCGCCTGGCGGTAGGTCGGGTCCACGACGTCGCCGGCGGCGAAGACGCCCTTGATGCTGGTGCGGGAACTGCGGCCTTCTACGGCGATAGTGCCGGCGCCCGTGATCTCAAGACTGTCCTTGATGAGCTCGGTGCGCGGGTCATTGCCGATCGCCACGAAAACGCCTGTCACGGCCAGTTCGGACTCGGTGCCGTCGACGAGGTTCTTCAGCTTTAGGCCGGTGACCTTGTCGCCGCCGAGGACGTCCTCGACGGCGGTGTTCCAGACGAAGTTGATCTTCTCGTGGGCCTGGGCACGGTCACCCATGATCTTGGAGGCCTTCAGCGTGTCGCGGCGGTGGACCACCGTCACAGACTTGGCGAACTTGGTGAGGAAGAGTGCTTCCTCCATGGCCGAGTCGCCGCCACCGATCACAGCGATGTCCTGGTCCTTGAAGAAGAAACCGTCGCAGGTTGCACACCAGCTGACACCGTGGCCGGAGAGCCGCTTTTCGTTGGCTAGGCCTAGCTCGCGGTACGCCGAACCCGTGGACAAAATGATGGCCCGGGCGCGGAAGATCTCCCCCGTTGCGATGGTTACGGTCTTGATGTCGCCGTTGAGGTCCAGGGCGGTGACGTCCTCGAACTGGATCTCAGTGCCGAAGCGGGCAGCCTGCTTTTCGAAGTTCTCCATGAGGTCCGGACCCATGATGCCCTCGGGGAAGCCCGGGTAGTTCTCGACGTCGGTGGTGTTCATGAGCTCACCGCCCGCGGTAACGGAGCCAGCCAGCAGCAGCGGCTTCAGGTTGGCGCGCGCCGTGTACACGGCGGCTGTGTAGCCTGCGGGGCCGGAGCCGACGATGATGACATCACGTACTTCTGACGCGCTGTTTTCTGCGGTGCTCACTGAACGGTGAACCTCTTCCTTTGTCGATGCGCCAGCCTTCCGGCCAGCCACAGGGCACAACTGATTGGCAGTGTGGAATATTCCAAACGTGTTTGGGGGCAGGCGTGAACGCCCGTGCCTGCACGGAAACACCGCCACGGGACTTTCCACAAGGGTACCGCCTCCGGCAACCTCAGGGCATGCCCGTTACGCCCGGAAGGAACGTGACTGGTGCCTCTGTACCGCCGTGCCGCTTCGCCTACTGGACCTTGATCTCCGCGAGCCGCAGGCCGTAGCCAAAGCGGGTCTTCGGGGCTGCGAGCTTGGGCAGGTTCTTGATCGAGATGATGACGTACTGGGCGGTCACCGGTTCGGCCAGCGGCATGGTGAGGTCAGGCGAGGTGAAGCTGTTGGCTCCCACCTGCTTTGCACCGTCCAGCGACGGGCGGTCATTTGTGTAGACCGTGATGCTTCCGCCCGAGGCACCCAACTGGTTCAGGGTGATCGAGGAGACCCGGGAAGGGCTCTTAAGCTTGACCACCAGCGGGACACCCTCGGGAGCAAGGCCGCCCCAGTCCTCCGTGGCAAACTCCATGTCGGACCAGTAGCTGGCCGCATTTCCGTCGAACGCCTTGCCGAGGTCGTCGTCGTACGTCGCAGCGAAATCAAAGTTGCCCTGGCGGGTGATCCCCTCGATGGCCGGCGGCCCTGCCGCCGGAGCGGTGCTCTTGGTCGGCGTTCCTGTGCTTGGCTGGGCGGCCGACGGCGGTGCGGTGGCTCCGGGGGTCGCTTCCGTTTGCGGTGCACTCTTGAAGAGGCTGCCAAGGTTGGTCACAGCGAAGATGAGGCCGACGACCAGGACGGCCGCGAGAAGGCCGCCAACAAGCCACCGCATGGAACGCGGTTCTTTCTGTGGTTCGTCGTCTTCGTCGTCGTAATAATCGGCAGCGGGAGCGGCGCCGGTGCGGGCGACGGCAGGGAAATTACCTGCACGGCGGTCCCGCTCGTCCACGTTGCTGCCCTCGTCGCCGTACTCGTCTTCGGGAACGTAGTCATAGTCGTTCTCGGACCACAGCGACACCTTCGACGAGTTGTGGCCGTCACCGGACGCAGCGGCTGCGCCTGCGCCTGCGCCGGCAGCGGCAGCGGCTGCGCCTGCTGCACCGCGGGTAGCGTTTCCGGAGCGGCTGGTGTCGCGCTGCAGCAGTGCCTGCTCAACGTTGTCGTGCTGGACGGTTTCGTGTACGGCGTCCTGCTCGTAACCCCTGTCCGGCTGAATCGGCTGCGGGGCAGTCGTCTCCGGGACGCCCTGCCTGATTCCCCGCGAACCAGCCGCGCCGGCGGCGGCTGCACCGGCGGCACCCGCTGCCGGACCCGCGGCGGGGCGGGCAGCCGGGAGTGGCGGCACGACGGGAGCCTTCCGCACGGGCGCCGTGGGTGCCTGCTGCGAAGGAGCCTCCTGCCCAAGTCCCTGCGGAGCTGCGGACCCGTGAGTGGAGGCCCCGTGGCCGGACCGGCTGGTGGCGGGGCTCGGCGCGGTGGCAGGGTATTGCCCGCCCGGCTGGGACTGGTCGCCGGTGTAGTTGATGTACCCGGCTTCGACCTCGTCGTCTTCGTCGTAGGTTTCGGGTTCGTGGGAGCGCGCCTGGCCGAAGATCTCACTGCCCAGGGTGTCGGTGAAGAACGGTTCCACGTAGGGCGGGTTGGAGGCGACCACAAGATCCAGCAGATCAGCGGCCGAGGTGTGGTTGGTGATCAGGTACGTCGTTGCGTCGCTGACTCCAAGGTCCAGGATCTGCACGTTCCCCGGGCGCTCCCCAGTGGCCACTTCGCGGGCGCTCTGGGCCACCTGGTCGGCGTTGTACGGGCCGGCCACCAGGATGCTGACCGGACGGTTCAGCACCTGGTCCACACCGTCCAGCACCAGATCCTGGTCATGCGAACTCAGCACTGTGGCCGTGACCTTGTAGCGGCCGCCCAGTACTGATCCGACGTCGATCGGGTGGGACACGTGTTCCTCCTAGCCTGTCCGGGAATTGCTTTTGGCCCTGGCGATGCACCGCCCGGGAAGGCCTCCGGCACGCCGGCGGACCCCTGGTCTGCAACTACCCTTGTTCCCCTCGATCCTAGCCGATGCTGTGCAACGGCCGCGGAAGACGGGGCTGGCCGGCTCCCGGCCGGGCTACTTTTTCTTCCGCCGCCGCGACGGGAAATGCGGGTTCTGGCCGGGGGTCCCCTGATATGTCCGGCGGCCAGGAAGCGGGATCTCCCCGCGCAGGGCGTTTCCCCGGGCCGTCCCGGCGACGTCCTCCTCGGGAAGGTAAGTGGCGCCGTCGTAATCTTCCGGTTCCGGCTGGGGCGCAGGCCCGGCACGGAAGGAGGCAGAATCGAACTCGCCGGAAATCCGGGGAATCAGGCCGGTGTCCGAAGAGACCGTGGCGCGCTCCGGCGTCGGACGCCGCCGAGACGGAGTGCCGGCGGCCCTTCCGGCTGCCGAAGCTCCGGCACCTGCAGGGGCAGGCGGCGCAGCCGCAGGTGCGCCTGAACCGCGGCCCAGCCGCCCGAGCAGCGGCCGCAGCAGGTCGCGCAGCTCCGTGACCTTGAACAGCTTCAGCAGCAGCAGGTACGCGGCCAGCATCACAGGTCCGACGACGACGATGGTCACCAGTGCGGCGGGCCGGCTGCTCCAGGCGAAGCCGACCGGGCTGTAACTGCCCATGAGCCACAGTGCCCCGGCGCCGGCAATGGCCGAGCCGAGGGCGGCGTAGCCCATGCGGATGTATGAGTTGATGATTCGCGGGCCGTCCAGGTGCCCCAGCAGCCGCCGCAGGAAGAAGGAAGAGACGACCACCGAGAGGATATTCCCGGCGGTGTAGAGGACCGCGATGGCGAAAATGATCTGATCAAACGGCAGGAACTGGATGAAGAACGCGGCCACCACGTTCACCAGGGCCAGTACCAGCTGGATGTAGAACGGCGTACGCGCGTCCTCGTTGGCGTAAAAGACCCGGGACATCATGAAGTTGGCGCTCATGAACGGGGTGCTGAGCGCCAGGATAGTGAGGGTCTGCGCCAGCATGACGCCGTCCGTGCGCAGGCCGCCGGAGAAGAACATGCCCAGCGGACCGGCAAGGGCGAAGAGCGCCAGCGCGCCGAACACCGTGGCCACTGCCATGGTCCGCAGCCCCTGTGACAGGGCTTCCCGAAGTGCCACGCGGTTGCCGTCCTGGGAGGCGCGGGTCATGCGGTTGAACAGCACCGTGGCCAGCGAGAGCGCGATGATCGAGTGCGGCAGCAGGTACAGCTGGCTGGCCACTTCCAGCACGGCGTTGCCGGGAAGCATGGCGGCGGCGGGGTCGCCGGCCTCCTGCAGCCTGAGGCGCTCGGCGCCGGGGATGGTGGCGATGCGCATGACGTACAGGAAAGCGAGCTGCCCGACGGCGGCCGTCATGAGCGTCCACACGCTCAGCCTCGCGGCCTGGCCAAGTCCCACCCCGCGCCAGCCGAAGCGCGGGCGCAGCCCCAGCTTCAGCCGGAGCACGGGAATCAGCAGAATGGCGGTCTGGGAGACGACGCCGATGGTGGAGAATCCGGCGACGAAGAACGTCTGGGACGCACCCCAGTTGTCCAGGGAGTGCGGGTTGACCACGTTGGCGCCGAAGATCCAGATGAACATGCCCAGGCCGGCAATGGCCACGATGTTGTTCAGAATGGGCGCCCACATGGCCGGGCCGAAGGCGCCGTTGGCATTGAGGACCTGGGTCAGCAGCGCGTACAGGCCGTAAAAGAAGATCTGCGGCAGGCACCAGAAGGCGAACGCGACTGCCAGGGCCCGCTGCTGCGGCGAGTAGCCCTGCGTGGTGAGTTCGATGACGGCAGGCGCAAACAGGGTAACCAGCGCTGTCAGGGACAGGAGGACAAGCACTGCCAGCGTAAGCAGCCTGCTGATGTAGTCCGCTCCCCTGTCCGGGGCCTTGCTGGCCTTGATGATCTGCGGCACCAGCACGGCGTTGAAGACACCGCCGGCCACCAGCAGGAAGATCAGGTTGGGCAGGTTGTTGGCGTTGATGAATGTGTCATTGACTGTGGAGCCCAGGCCGAGCGCCGCGCCCAGCATCCAGGTCTTACCGAATCCCAGCACACGGGAGACCAGCGTCCCGGCGGCCATGATGGCGCTGGAACGGGCCTCGCCGGGCTGCGCGGCACCGGAGGCTGCCTCGCTGGCGGGCGTCACACCGGGCGGTGTTTCGCCGGGCTGCGCGGGCTGGTCGGAGGACGGATTGGCTGCTGACATCGTCTTCATCGTCTCACCCGGGTGCTGACATTGCGGCACGCAAGGGGGTATCCGGCGGGCATTGCCGGACGGTCAGAGGTGCTCGGGAAGGACTTCGCGTGCCAGGTCGGCGATGCGGCGTTCATTGGGAAACGAAAGCTTGCGGGCAAGCTCGTGGATGGGAACCCAGGCAACATCAACCGCTTCCTTGTCAGGATCGTTTTCGATGGTGAGTTCGCCGCCGGTGGCGCGCAGCAGGTAGTGGTGCACTGTCTTGTGTACGCGGTGCCCGCTGACCGTGAACCAGTAATCGATGCTGCCCAGCGGGGCCAGGATGTCACCGTCGATGCCGGTTTCCTCGGCAATCTCACGGACCGCGGCTTCCTCGTTGTTCTCCCGGCCCTCCGGGTGGCCCTTCGGCAGGCACCACTCCAGACGTCCGCCCCTATTAAGGCGGGCAATAATCGCAACCCTTAGCTCGTCGTCGGACGTGTCCACCACGACGCCTCCGGCGGAGATCTCCTCCACGGTGGGGAGCGAGGCCGGGGCCGAGTGCGGTGCAGGCGCGACATGGGCACCGATTGCCGACGGCAACGGCGGGTTCGTCCTCCTGCCGGGAGCGCTCGGTACTGGATGGGCCATGCAGTCCACTCTAACGACTCTTGCCCCGCCGTGATGACCGGGACATGGCTTGCAGGTGGACTGCATGTGACGTGCTACTCCGGTGCCGTCGCACAATGACGGGATTTGGTGCGGTGGGGCTTGGTTTTCTGACAAGCTTAAGTAACTATGGCGCACGCACATCAAAAGACTGATCTTCACACCGTTGACTTCCAGGTGGACCCGGTGGTCCTGGAGCTCGGGCAGCGGTTCGTGGACGCCGGTCATGAGCTGTCGCTCGTCGGCGGCCCGGTCCGGGACCTCTTCCTGGGCCGCACCTCCCCCGACCTCGATTTCACGACGGACGCGACGCCGGACCAGACCGTGGCGCTGATCAAGAAGTGGGCAGACAACTTCTGGGAGATCGGCCGCGCCTTCGGAACGATCGGCATGCGCAAGGCCGGGTTCCAAATCGAAATCACCACCTACCGCGCCGAGGCCTATGACCCCGAGTCCCGGAAGCCCGTGGTGGCCTTCGGTTCCTCCCTCACGGATGACCTGCTGCGCCGCGACTTCACCATTAACGCCATGGCCCTGCGGCTGCCCGCGATGGAACTGGTGGACCCGTTCGGCGGAGTCCGCGACCTTCACGCCTCCGTTCTGGCCACCCCCGGCGCTCCCGAGGCATCTTTTTCCGACGATCCGCTGCGGATGATGCGCGCAGCGAGGTTTGCGTCCCAGCTGGGCGTGGCCGTGCGGGACGACGTCCGCGATGCCATGACCCGGATGGCCGAGCGCATCGGCATCATTTCGGCCGAACGCGTCCGTGACGAGCTGGTGAAGCTCATCAACGGCCGGCACCCGCGCGCGGGCATCGACCTGCTGGTGGACACGGGCCTCGCCGAGTTCGTGCTGCCGGAAGTGTCCGCCCTCCGGCTGGAAGCAGACGAGCACCACCGCCACAAGGACGTTTACCAGCACTCCCTGCAGGTGCTGGAGCAGGCGGCCGCCCTGGAGACAGATACGGACGGCGCCGTCCCCGGCCCCGACTTTGTGCTGCGGTTCGCAGCGCTGATGCACGACGTCGGGAAGCCGGCTACGCGCCGGTTCGAACCGGGCGGTGCGGTCAGCTTCCGCCACCACGACATGGTGGGGTCCAAACTGACCACGAAGCGGATGAAGAACCTGCGCTTCGACAACGACACCATCAAGGCGGTGGCCCGCCTCGTGGAACTGCACATGCGCTTCTACGGCTACGGTGACGCCGGCTGGACCGACTCGGCAGTGCGCCGCTACGTCACCGATGCCGGTCCCCTGCTGGAGCGCCTGCACCGGCTGACCCGGTCCGATGTCACCACACGCAACCAGCGCAAGGCCGACAGGCTGTCCTTCGCCTATGACGACCTCGAATCCCGGATTGCCGCCCTCCGCGAACAGGAATCCCTGGACGCGGTCCGGCCGGACCTCAACGGCGCCGAGATCATGGCACTGCTGGACCTCAAGCCCGGGCCCGTCGTGGGCAGGGCGTACAAGTTCCTGCTGGAGGAACGGATGGAAAACGGTCCGCTTGACCCTGCCGACGCCGAGACCCGGCTACGGGCCTGGTGGGCTCAGCAGCCCGAGTCAGCTGCTCCTTCTGGTTCCGTGTCCCCTGCCTCTCCCGCCGACGTCGAATCTTCCCCAACCGAGGAGTCCAAGTGAACGCCGCCAACATCGCCCGCCCCCAGCTCTGGATCCTGCGGCACGGCGAAACCGAATGGTCCAAAAGCGGCCAGTACACCGGACTGACGGACCTGCCCCTGACGGTGGAGGGCGAACAGCAGGCGGTCGAGGCGCGCAGGATCCTGGACGCCGTTGACTTCGACCTGGTTCTGACGTCCCCGCTGCGCCGTGCCCGGCGGACCGCTGAACTCGCCGGATTCCCTGATGCCGTCCACGAACCGCTGGCCGTCGAATGGGACTACGGCGACTACGAGGGCATCAGCTCCGACCTGATCCGCAAGGACAACCCTGACTACCTCATCTGGACGCACGGCGTCCCCAACGGCGAAAAGCTCCATGATGTGGCTGCCCGGGCAGACAAGATCGTCGCCCGGGTCCTGGAGTCCGGGCTGGACAACGTCCTGATCGTGGCCCACGGCCACTTTTCCCGCATCCTCACCGCCCGCTGGCTCGAACTCGAACCCGAAGAGGGCCGGCATTTCCTTCTGGGAACAGCGAAAGTCTGCACCCTGGGCTGGGATAAAAGAACTCCCGTCATTCTCCGCTGGGGCCTGTAAAAACGCCTTTAGGATTAATTTTCGGAATTTTCTGATAATGAGTAGTCAAGGCGTTCATTCCTGGTGTATTTTTATTCCTGACCCCAAAGCGACCTGCCAGGGTCATGGCGCACGTTGCCCGGCCAGTCCGCCGGCACCGGCATAGCGGAAAAGGAGGTTGGGAAAATGATTACTTTGACTAGCGGATGGAAGATGACCATCACCGCGTTTCCGGCCTTCGTTGCTGACCTGCGCCCTCTCCATGGACTCGCCCGAGCGTAATTCTGACTCCCTACCCGCTCTCCCACTCCTTAGTGGAAGAGCAGGCGGGACTTCGGCAGACGATTCTGCTGCTTTCTCAGAAAGATTCTGACCCCGGCGGTCTGATGTAGCGGAACCACGCGGTTGCGCAGCTCCCCCATAATTCGGAACCCTGCTTCTTGTTGGGATTGCCGCGCTGCCTCTTTGCAGGCCAATTGCCGCATTTTGCGGACTCTATTTCCTTGCCGGGCATTTCTTTGCCTTTTTTATGGTCATTTCTTTGCATGCCTGAATGGCTCTAATTGCCATGCCCGGATTCTTTTCATCATTTCCTGAAAGGAGGTGAAAAAATATGCTTCGCAAGCTTCAGGAGATCCTTTCCGGCCGAGATTCCAGCGGTGATACCGGCCTTTCCGGCGTCGAGTCCGCATCGGTACAGCCACAGTTCAACGGCCAGCTGCTGGACCGGAAACGGGAGGACGTCTACACGCTCATGCATGAGCAGATGAGCAGCCTGCGCTGAACCACCGGCCCCTCGCGGTTTCGATCCAACCCTTAGAAGCATTTAGGAGGATCTGATGGGCCACATCGGTCAGCCAGCTCCACAGGGAGCCCGCGCGGCTACGCGCGGGCTCCCGCCGTTTGGGCCTCGCCCTCTAAGCAGCGACCCACCGGTAAGCTCGAGACCATGCAGGAGACACAGCCGCCGCCCGATCGAAAGCTCGCGCGCCTGGTGGTGCCGAGCCGCAGCGACCGGCTCCTGCGGAACTTTACCGAGCTTGTTGGCGGACCCCTGGGCCAGCGGTCTGCGCCGGGGGTGGTGGCGCCTGGTTTCTTCACCGTGGAACGCGTGCTGATCATCCTGACCGTGCTTGCCGCCCTCGCTGCCATCGCCGTCAAGGACTATTGCCGGGTGAACGGGTGGGAGACTCCGTCGCAGTTCTACGCGACCTGCTATTCGGATTTCCCGGAGCTGTTCCGCAACCGTGGCCTGGGCGACGGGGCTTTTCCGTTCTTCACCCCGGGTGCCCTCTTCGAATATCCGGTCCTGATGGGCCTGATCGCCGGCATTACGGCACGCCTGGTACCCGGCGAGGGAGTCACGGACGCCCGGATCCTCGGCTACTTCGACGTCAACGCAACCCTTATTGCCGCTGTCTGGATTGTCACCGTGCTGGCCACTGCCCGCATGACCCGGCGGCGGCCCTGGGACGCAGCTATGGTGGCCCTGGCGCCCGGCATCGTCCTCGCAGGAGTGATCAACTGGGACATGTGGGCCGTGGCCATGCTGGCCCTGGGCATGTACTTTCTGTCCCGGGAGCGGCTGATCCTTGCCGGTGTCCTGCTCGGCCTGGGAACCGCCACCAAGCTGTACCCCGTCCTGGTTTTCGGCGCCATCTTCTTGCTGGCCCTACGCGCCGGTAAGGTTCGTGCCTTTGTGGTTCCTGCAGCGTCCGCCGCTGCAGCCTGGCTCGCCGTCAACCTGCCCATAGCCGCACGGGACCCGGCAGGCTGGAAGTACTTCTTCGAGTTCACCCAGGACCGCCCAGCCGGCTACAGCTCGCCCTGGTTTGCGTACAACCTGGTGGCCGGGCGGGTGCGCTGGACGCTCCTCACTCCGGAGGTCATCAACACCCTGGCCTTGAATTTGTTTCTGCTTGCCTGCGTCCTCATTGCGGTCCTGGCCCTGACCGCCCCGCGGCGGCCACGGATCGCACAGCTGACCTTCCTGATCGTGGCGGCCTTCATCCTCACCAACAAGGTCTACTCGCCCCAGTTTGTCCTGTGGCTCGTGCCGCTGCTGGCGCTCGCCCGGCCGAAGTGGCGGGATTTCCTGATCTGGCAAGGCATCGAGGGGCTGCACTGGGCGGCCATCTGGATGTATCTTGGCCAAGTGACCAGCGGCGGCGTCTCACAGCACAACATCGACATGCCGTACTACGTTCTGGCCGTCGCCGCGCATATGCTTGCGACTGCATATCTCATGCTGCGGGTGGCCTGGGACATCTGGGACCCGCGTTACGATCCCATCCGGCGCCACGCCATGGACGATCCCCACGGCGGGCCCTTCGACAATGCCCCGGACAGGCTGCGGATCGATCTGGTCCGTCCCTCCGCTTCCCTGGTCCCCTGGCGAACGGTCCCCCGCAATGCCTGACGTCGCCGTCGTTGGTTCAGGCCCCAACGGACTCGCCGCCGCCGTCGTCATGGCGCGGGCGGGACTGAAGGTGCACGTGTATGAGGCCGCGGACCAGCTTGGCGGAGGCTCCCGGACTTCCGAGGTGATCGAGGAAGGGCACTGGCACGACGTTTGCTCGGCAGTGCACCCCATGGCGCTGGTTTCACCCTTTTTCCGTGCGTTCGAACTGGCGCGGCGCGTGGACCTGCGGCTTCCGCCAGTGCAGTTCGGGTCCCCGCTTGACGGTGGCCGGTCGGCGCTGGCGTACCGGTCACTCGACCGGACCGCCGACGAGTTGGGCCGGGACGGCCACGCCTACCGCCGGCTCCTCGCTCCGCTGGTGCGGCACATCGACGGCATTGTGCAAACCACGTCCGACCAGCTGCTGCGGGTTCCCGGCGACCCGCTGGCTGCCGCCATTCTGGGACTGCGGACCTTTGAACAGGGATCGCCCATCTGGAACCTGCGCTTCCGGCAGGACCGGGCCCCAGCGCTGGTCAGCGGTGTTGCAGCCCATGTGGTGGGGCGCCTCCCGTCATTGTCCGGAGCGGGAGCCGGCCTGCTCCTCAACGCGCTGGCGCACAGCGGCGGCTGGCCGATACCGGTGGGCGGATCGTCAGCGATCGCCGGGGCCATGGCCGAGGACATTAAAGCCCACGGGGGCCAGCTGCAGACAGGGTTCCGGGTCACGTCGCTGGCGGAGCTGGAGCCGGCGAAAGCAGTGCTGCTGGATGTGGCGCCTCCGGCGCTTTCACGCATTGCCGGCAGCCGCCTGCCCGCGTCCTACCGGCGCAAGCTGGAGTCCTTCCGGTTCGGCAACGGCGCCTGCAAGGTGGACTTCATCCTGTCCGGGCCCGTACCGTGGACCGCTGCCGGACTGGCAGGAGCCGGAACAGTGCACATGGGCGGCACACGCGAAGAGATGACGGCGGCGGAAAACGCCGTGTCCCAAGGCAGACACCCCGAGAGGCCCTACGTCCTGGTCTCGCAGCCGACCGTTGTTGATCCCGGCCGCGCGCCACAGGGCAGGCACATCCTCTGGACCTACTGCCATGTTCCCGCGGGATCCACGGTGGACATGGGCCACGCCGTCATGGACCAGCTGGAGCGCTTCGCCCCCGGTTTCCGGGACCTGGTGCTGCGGCACAAGGTCACGACGGCGGCCGAACTGGCTGCCTACAACGAAAACTACGTCGGCGGAGACTTTAGCGCCGGCCTGGTGGATCCCCGGGGTCTGATTCAGCGGCCCGTCGTCTCGCCCGTTCCCTGGCGCACCCCCGCGCGGGGCGTATACCTGTGCTCCTCCTCGACGCCGCCTGGGCCCGGCGTCACCGGCATGCCCGGGTTCCATGCCGCCAAATATGCGCTCAAGGACATATTCGGCATGGATGTCCCCGCCCTCGGGCTTTAGCGCCCACCTCCACCGGGCGCGAACGTACATTTGAGCCCCGCCTGAGTGCCGGCGCACGTGCCTCAGGTGCCCGTTTGCTCTCGGTGCAGGGGCTGTCAGGGTGTGACCGTGGCGTGACCGTTTCGTGGCTGGCTCCGGGCGGCCGCCGGGGGATAATAACGCGGTGGGGAACACTAAGAAACTTTCACTTGTCCTTGCCGGTCTCATACTGAGCGGCTCACTGGCGGCCTGCGACGACGGCCGCGGGGGTGCCGAAGCCGCGGCAAAGCAGCTGGCGTCCGCCGTCGCGGGCCTGGACCTGCGGCCGGTGGCCTTCGACGGCCGCGACTCAACCGTGGCCAACGACCAGCTCAACCAGGTCTTCAAGGCGCTGGCGCCGGCCAAGCCGTCCGTCGAAGCGGGAGAGCTGACGCTCGACGGCGACACCGCCCGGCTACCGCTCAACTACAGCTGGAAGATATCCACCGGCGAGTGGAAATACACCGTATCGGCCGACCTAAGGAAATCCGGGGACAAATGGCTCACCGTCTGGTCACCCGGGCTGCTGGTCCCGAACCTGGCCGAAGGCGAGATCCTCAGCAAGGCCACGCAGTCGTCCCCGCGCGCCGATATCCTCGGTGCCGGCAACCAGAAGCTGGTGACGCTGCGCCCGGTGGTCAATGTGGGCATCGACAAGCCCCAGCTGGGCGGCGCCGATGCCGCAGATTCCGCCACCAAGCTGGCCAAGCTCGTGGGCGTGGATCCCGCGGCCTACGTGCAGCAGGTGGAAGCATCCGGGGCTGAGGCATTCGTTCCCGCCATCACCCTTCGCAACACCAGCGACCGTGCCGTGACCGACGCCGAGATCGAGGCGATTCCGGGTGGCCGTGCGATCCCGGACGAACTGCCGCTGGCACCGACGCGGAACTTTGCCCGGGCTGTCCTTGGCACGGTGGGCGAGGCCAGCGCAGAGCAGATTGAAAAGTCCAAGGGCACCCTCACCGCGGGCGACGTCATCGGTACGGGCGGGCTCCAGCAGCAGTACGACGCCCAGCTTCGCGGCACGGACGGCACCGTGGTCCGCGTGCAGCGCGCGGACCTGACCCGGGAAGAGATCCAGGCCGCTCCGACTGATCCGCGGCGCACCGTCTTCGAAGTGAAGGCAGTTCCGGGCACGCCGTTGCAGACCACCCTCGACACAAAACTGCAGCAGCTTGCCGAGGACACACTTGCCGACATCAAGCCGGCGTCCGCCATCGTGGCACTCCGGCCCTCCACGGGAGCGGTGCTGGCCGCCGCGTCGGGACCCGGAAGCAACGGCTACAACACGGCGATGCTCGGGCAGTACGCGCCGGGATCCACCTTCAAGGTGGTGGACTCCCTTGCCCTGATCCGCAACGGATTCACCCCGGATTCCACCGTCGAATGCACGCCCACGCTCACCGTCGACGGCCGGAAATTCAGGAACGCCGAGGGCTATCCCACGGATTCCCTCGGCTCCGTGACGCTGCGGGATGCCTTCGCCCACTCGTGCAACACGGCCTTCATTGGCGCGCGGGACAAGGTCACCCAGGCCCAACTGGAGTCGGCCGCCACTTCCCTTGGGGTAGCCGTGGAGGCACCGAAACTGGGTGCGGAGGCATTCATGGGCTCCGTTCCCGGTGAGGCCGAGGGCACCGAACATGCGGCAGCCATGATCGGCCAGGGCAGGGTGCTGATGTCCCCGCTGGCAGGCGCCGTGATGGCAGGCTCGGTGGCGAAGGGCGCACCCGTCTCCCCGGTACTGGTGGAGGAGAGCGCTCCCTCTGCACCGGCGCCGGGAAGCCCGGCGGCGACCGCGGAAGGTTCCGCCCCGTCGTCGACCGTCACAGCGGAAGCCCCCGCCAAGACCGCCCAGACCCCCGTCACCAAGGCGGAGGCAGCGTCCCTCACGGACATGATGCGTGCGGTGGTGACCTCCGGTCACGCCGGATTCCTGGCCGACGTCCCCGGCGAACCCGTTGGTGCCAAGACCGGAACCGCCGAGTTCGGCAATGCCAAGCCGCCCAAGACGCACGCGTGGATCATCGCCGTGCACGGTGACCTGGCCGTGGCGGTATTCGTCGAGGACGGCGGGCTCGGCGCCACCACCTCCGGCCCGTTGCTGAAGAAGTTCCTCACCGCCGCCGGCTGACACCCGCAGGCGCACCCCCATTACGCCGGAGTACGCCGGAGTTTTTGTCCATTTGTCGCGACTTTGCCCCCTATTTGGGCACGATATCTGGACAAAAACTCCGGCGGGCGGGGCGTGGGAGAATTACCCGGTGGCCCATATTGACGTTTCCGGCATCGACTACTTCCTCTCCGACGGCACCCAGCTGCTCAACGGGGTGACCTTCAAGGTTCCGGACGGCACCAAGACGGCGCTGATCGGACCCAACGGGACCGGCAAAACCACCCTGTTCCGCATCATCGCCGGTGACCTGACCCCGGACGAGGGCGTCATCGGCCGCTCCGGCAACATGGGCATCATGCGGCAGTTCGTGGGGCAGGTCCGCGACGACTCCACCGTCCGCGACCTCCTGGTTTCCGCCGCCCCGCCGGCGCTGTCGGACGCCGCCCGCGCCGTGGATGAGGCCGAACTGGCCATGATGGAGCACGACGACGAGCCCACCCAGATGCGCTACGCCCAGGCCATCGTGGACTGGGGAGATGCCGGCGGGTATGACGTCGAGACCGTCTGGGACGAGGTCTGCATGGCCGCGCTGGGCCTGCCCTTTGACCGCGCCCAGCACCGCCGCGCGTCGACGCTGTCCGGCGGCGAACAGAAGCGGCTGGTACTGGAGGCGCTCTTTGCCGGTCCCGACGAACTGCTGCTCCTCGACGAACCGGACAACTATCTGGATGTCCCCGGCAAGCGCTGGCTCGAGGACAAGCTCAACGATTCCAGGAAAACAGTCTTCTTCATCAGCCACGACCGAGAGCTCCTGAACAATGCGGCCGGCCGTATTGTCACGCTCGAGCCGGGCATCAATGGTGCGGGAGCCTGGATTCATGGCGGCGGATTCGGCTCCTACGTTGAGGCACGGGCGGACCGGAACGCGCGCTTCGAGGAGCTTCGCAAGCGCTGGGACGAGGAGCACGCCAAGCTCAAGGAACTCGTCAACATGTACAAGAACAAGGCAGCCTTCCGCTCGGACATGGCCAACCGCTACCAGGCAGCCCAGACCCGCCTGGCCAAGTTCCTTGAGGCCGGGCCGCCGGAGGCCCTGCCTATTGAGCAGAACGTCCAGATGCGGCTCAAGGGCGGGCGGACCGCTAAGCGCGCCGTCGTGGCCGAAAAACTGGAGCTGACCGGCCTCATGAAGCCCTTCTCCACGGAGATCTGGCTCGGGGACCGGGTGGGCGTGCTCGGCTCCAACGGTTCCGGCAAGTCACACTTCCTGCGGCTGCTCGCCACCGGCGGCACGGATCCGGAGCGGGAGCACCTTCCGGTGTCCGACGTCGAAATCGCCGAAGTGCCCCACGAGGGCACCGTGAAACTCGGCGCCCGTATCCGCCCCGGGTTCTTTGCCCAGACCCACGTCCGGCCTGACCTTATGAACCGCTCGCTGCTGGACATCCTTCACCGCGGCGACGAACACCGTTCCGGCCTGGGCCGCGAGGCCGCTGCGGGCGCACTGGACGGCTACGGGCTGGCGGGACAGTCGGAACAGAAATACGATTCGCTGTCCGGTGGCCAGCAGGCGCGGTTCCAGATCCTCCTGCTGCAGCTCTCCGGCGCCACGCTGCTGCTGCTGGATGAGCCCACGGACAACCTCGACCTCCACTCGGCGGAGGCGCTGGAGCGGGCCATCGACCACTTCGAGGGAACGGTCCTTGCTGTCACGCACGACCGCTGGTTCTCCCGGACCTTCGACCGCTTCCTCGTCTTCGGCTCCGACGGTAAGGTGTACGAGTCCGCCGAGCCGGTCTGGGACGAGAAGCGGGTGGAGCGCGCCCGCTGAGCCGGAAACCCTCCCGCAGTCTCCGCGCGCTACGGTGAGCCGGAAACCCTCCCGCAGTCTCCGCGCGCTACGGTGAGCCCGGTCCGCTCCGCCGGGTGGGCCGTCCGCCGTCGGAAGTGATCTATTGCCTGGCTGGCAGAGGCTTGGCAGCGCCCGCGAGCAACAGGGCCACCAGGATCGGAGCCCCGATGGCCAGCAATGCCAGATGGATGCCGGTCAGGTCTCCGAGGTACCCGAGCAGCGGGGGCCCGGCCAGGAACGCCACGTAGCCGATCGTGGAAACCACTGAGACCCTGGCTGCCGCATGCCGGGGATCGTCTGCAGCGGCGGACATTCCCATGGGGAACGCCAGCGCTGCCCCTAACCCCCACAGCGCAGCGCCAACGGCGGCCAACCATAGGTTGCCGGCGAACACGAACAGGGCCAGACCCGCGGCTGCTGTCGCCATGCTGCCGCGGAGCACGGCTACGCGACCGTACTTGTCGATGACAGTGCCGCCGACGAAGCGCATGGCAGTCATGGCCAGGACGAAGAGGGCGAAGAGCAGTGCACCGGTTGACTCGGAGGTTGCCAGGCCGTCGACGGACGCCTTGGCGATCCAGTCGTTGCCCGCACCCTCGGTCAGCGTTGCACCCAGCACCACCACGCCTATCATCAGCGTCCGGCCGTCGCGCCATGCCGACGGACCCCGCGGAGCCCCGGGGTCGCCGTCGGCCGGCTGCTCGGGAGCGGCATGCGGCAGGAAGTAGCGGGGCGTGACGAAGGTCAGCACCGCCACGGTGGCGGCGATGACCAGCAAGTGCTGCGGCAGGCCCACGCCCAGTCCAGACAGCCCTGCCCCGATCAAGGCGCCAAGGAAAGCGCCGCCGCTGAACGCCGCGTGGAACTTTGGCATGACAGTCTTGCGCAGCCGGTGCTCGACGTCGGCCCCTTCAACGTTTTGGGAAACATCCCACAGCCCGACGCCCATACCGAAGAAGAAGAGCGCGATCGCGGTGCCCGGCACTGATTGAGCGAGCAGCGACACGGCAATGCCCACGCTGGCCAAGGCGGCCAGGAAACCGCTGGCGCGAACGCTGTTGGCGGCGCCGATTCGGTTGATGACACGGCCGGCGGTGGGTAGGGCAATGAGTGAGCCAACGGCCGTGCACAGCAGCAGCGTTCCCATCTGCCCGGACGATATCCGGAGAATCTCCGTGACCGCCGGAATGCGGGCCGCCCAGCTGGCAAAGACCAGGCCGTTGGCGCCGAAAATAATGAACGTTGCCAATGCCGCGGCCGACACCTGCCGGCCGGTGAGCTGCTGGGTGGTAGTCATCCGACAACTCTATCGATGTCCCCCGGTTGTGCATGCCCCCGTCTGGGGACGGGAGGTGAGGGAGCGTTTGGGGAAAGGCGACGGGAAGTGAGGGAGCGTTTGGGGAAAGGGGGCGGGAGGTGAGGGAGCGTTTGGGGAAAGGCGACGGGAGGTGAGGGAGCGTTTGGGGAAAGGCGACGGGAGGTGAGGAAGGGTCAGGATTCCCAGCCGCTGCCGATACCGGGCGGTAGGGTGGGGAAATGCGACGAATGCTGCGCCGCGGACCCGGACGGGTTGCCGCCCTCGACCGCACGCTGATGCGGGCCGTCTCGGGCTTTCCGGGCGGGCACCATGACACCTTTTTCCGGCGGCTTTCGGCCTCGGCCAACAAGGGGAAGCTCTGGTTCGGCGTCGCGGCCGTGGCTGCTGCCATCCCGGGACGCACCAGGCGCGCGGCGGTGCACGGGCTGCTGGCCCAGGGAGTTGCGTCGGCCGTAACCAACCTCGTTTTCAAGACCCTGCTGCCCCGGGCCCGGCCGCTGCCGGAGCACTTGCCGGTGTTCCGCTTTGTCCATCCGCAGCCCACCAGCTCGTCCATGCCGTCGGGGCACTCGGCCTCCGCGGTGGCGTTCGCCCTCGGCACCGGACTGGTGCAGCCGGTGCTCGGAGCAGTGGTGGCCCCGTTGGCCGCCGGCGTTGCATACTCCAGGGTGCATACAGGAGCCCACTGGCCCTCCGATGTGCTGTTCGGTTCCGCTATCGGGGCGGGCGCAGCCCTCGTGACGAGGAAGTGGTGGCCGGTCCGGCCGCCCATGCCTGCCACTTCCAGGCGGCGGGTGGACGTCGCCAAAGTCCCGCAGGGCGCAGGCCTGAGCATCTCGGTGAACACGCTGGGCGGATCCTTCACGGAAGAAACAGCGGCCGCCCTGAAGGAAGTATTCCCACTCGCTCATATAACGCTGATGGCACCCGAGGACAACGTAGCCCAGCGGATGGCGGAGGCAGCCACTGTCCCGGGCATCCGCGCACTCGGGGTGTGGGGCGGGGACGGCACGGTGGGCACTGCCGCGGCTGCCGCCGTCGAACATGATCTCCCCCTGCTGGTGCTGGCCGGGGGAACCCTCAACCACTTCGCCCGCGACGCCGGAACCCCCTCCCTGGTGGAAGCGGTGGCAGCGGCGGAACGCGGCGAAGCCGCGCTGGCGGACGTGGGTGCCGTGGCTGTGGAACGCGGCCTCGCGGACGATCCCGAGAAGGTGGAGCTCATCATGCTCAACACGGCGAGCATCGGGCTGTACCCCAACCTGGTGCGGCGCCGCGAACACCTGCAGCCCGCCCTGGGGAAGCCGCTCGCCGGCGTCATGGCGATGTTCCGGACCTTCGCCGTGGAGAAGCCGATCACGCTGATCGTCAACGGCGTCCGGCACAGGCTGTGGATCATGTACCTGGGCCGTGGCCGCTACTACCCGCGGGATCACGCCCCGCTCTTCCGCCCCGTGCTGGACGACGGCGTGCTTGACGTCAGGATGATGACCGCCGACGAGTCCTTCGCCCGGCTGCGGATGCTCTGGTCGGTGCTGACCGGCACAGTGGCGACGTCCCGGATCACCCACCTCACCGAAGCCACCCGCGTCCGCGTGGAGTGTGGCACAGCCCCCATGGTGCTTGCCGTGGACGGCGAAACCATGCCCGGCGTCCGTGCCGCTGAGTTCACGCTGAAGCGCGCAGCCCTGCGTTACTACTCACCGGCGGAAGGCAGCTGACCCCGGGTCGCTGACCGCCGGCCGCTCATCCCACCGGATGATGCCGGAACCCTGATTCACCCCTGAATCATCCCTGAGACCGGCGAATTCGGCAGGCGGCGTCGGTAGCGTGGAACGTGCACACCAGACAGCACGCCCGCAGCTACGCAAAGGAAAGCTTCCATGATTGAGGCAGAAGGCCTGACGAAGGTCTACGGCGACAAAACCGCCGTCGGCGGCGTCAGTTTCACCGTCCAAGCCGGGCAGGTCACCGGCTTCCTGGGACCCAACGGGGCCGGCAAGTCAACCACCATGCGCATGATCATGGGCCTGGACACCCCGACGGCGGGAACGGTCACCGTCAACGGCGTGCCGTTCGCCCGGCACACTGCACCGCTGCGCGAAATCGGGGCGCTGCTGGACGCCAAGGCCGTCCACACGAGCCGCTCGGCGTACAACCACCTGCTGGCCATGGCCGCCACCCACAGCATCCCGCGGAAACGGGTGCACGAGGTCATCGACATGACAGGCCTCGCGGACGTAGCCCGGAAGAAGGTCAAGGGTTTCTCCCTGGGCATGGGCCAGCGGCTGGGCATCGCCGCCGCACTCCTCGGCGATCCGCAGACCATCATTTTGGACGAACCGGTCAACGGCCTCGATCCGGAAGGCGTGGTCTGGGTGCGGAACCTCGTGAAGTACCTGGCCTCCGAGGGGCGCACGGTGTTCCTCTCCAGCCACCTGATGAGCGAGATGGCCCTGACCGCCGACCACCTGATCGTAATCGGCCGCGGAAAGATCATCGCCGACGCGCCCATTCAGGACATCATCACGGGCAAGGGCCAGAGCCGGACGCGGGTGCGCTCCGACCAGCCCGACCGGCTCATGAACGTCCTCGCCGGAACCGGGGTCTCGGTGGAGCTGCAGGACCACGAACTCCTTGAGGTCACGGGCCTCGATCCCCGCCAGATCGCCCGCATCGCCCTGGACAACCACGTCCTGATCTACGAACTCACCCCGCTCCAGGCGAGCCTCGAAGAGGCCTACATGGAGCTGACCAAGGACGAGGTCGAATACCACTCGCTGATCACCACGGGAGCCCCGGTTCCCGCCCAGTCCGGAGGCAACTAACGCCATGAGCACATCGACTTCCACCCAGCCTGCCGCCCGTTCCGGCCGGGCCGCCGCCCGCAACGTAGCAAGCCCGGGGCCCGGTCCAAGCTTCTTCCGGGTCCTGAACTCCGAATTCATCAAGTTCCGCACGCTTCTGTCCACAATGATTTTGCTCGCTTCGACGGCCGTCGTCATGGTTGGCTTCGGAGCACTGTCCGCCTGGGGAACAGGCCAGTTCGCGGACCAGGCCAGCTCCGATCCGGAAGCGGCCGCAGCCATCGCGGCACAGGGCGGTGACCTCGCCGTCACGGTCCCCACCTCCGGCGTATCCTTTGCGCAGCTGATCCTGGGTTCACTGGGCGTCCTGCTCATGAGTTCGGAGTTCACCACCGGCATGGCCCGCTCCACCTTCGCGGCCGTACCCAAGAGGCTGCCGGCGTTCGTCGCCAAGCTCGTGGTGGTGATCGTCAGCGCCTTTGTCCTGACTGCGGTGTCCACCTACATCGCCGGCTTGGTGGCGGTGCCGATCCTGGACAACTTCGATCTCAAACTCGACCTCGCCAGCTCGCAGTCGGTCAAGCTGCTGCTCGTCACCAGCGCCTACGTGGCCGCGGTGGCCGCAATCGGCATGGCGCTCGGGACGCTGCTCCGGAACTCAGCCGGCGGCATCATGGCCCTCGTTGGCCTGTTCTTCGTGGCACCGATCGCGTTCCAGCTCATTCCGGGTGACTTCTTCGAGGAGGCCCGCAAATACCTCCCCGGCAACACGATCACTCCAATGACCGCCGTGGAGCACGTCCCGGACACGCTCGAAGTCTGGCAGGCCGCTCTCGTGCTGGGCGCCTGGGTGGCGGTGCCGGTGGTGCTGGCCATGATCCTGCTGAAGAAACGGGACGTCTAGCCGCACCCAGGCTCTGCCCATGATTGACACCTTTGCCGTGAAGGACGCGTTAGCCACCCCGGCTGACGCGTCCTTCGCCGAGCTTGCTGCCCGTCGTCGGGGCCGGCTCCGGCGCTACCTCCACCGGCGTCCGCGGGTGATGGATGCGGTGGTCGTCGCCTGCTATGCGCTGCTGGTGGTGCCCACTGTGGTCGACGCCGTGAACGCGGGCCGGTGGGCCGCTGTCGGGTTGCTGGCCGCCGTGGCGCTGTCCCTGTTCCTGCGGCGCCGGTGCCCGGTGGCCGTGGTGGTGTTCATTGCGGTGGCTGAGGTTGGCGTGAGCCTGCTCCACCCGTGGGGATCCAATGTTTCTGCCGGACTGTGGTTCTCGCTCTACGCGGTGGCCGTGGTCCATACCCGCCGCTTTTCCCTGGTCACGATGGCCGTGGCCAGCGCGCCGCTGGCCCTGCTGTACTTCCTGGCCGCCGTGGGGCCGCTTGAACGGGAGCTGCCCAACGCGTCCGCCTCGCCCGAAGAGTTCCATCTGGTGACCAGCATTGCCGCGGGCACCAGCATCGCGTTTTCCAACATCATCGCCACCGGTATCGGCATTTCTGTCCGCCAGCGGCGTGAGCATGAGCAGGAAGTTGCGGCGTGGGCGGCCCAGGCTGCCCGCCTGGGCTCGGTTAACGAACGCAACAGGATCGCCCGGGAGATGCACGACGTCGTGGCCCATTCGCTGACCGTCATGGTCGCCCTGTCTGACGGGGCCGCCGTCGTGGTCCGCAGGGATCCTGAACGCGCGGCGGAGGTGCTCGCTGAGCTGTCCCGTACCGGCCGCGCCGCCCTGACGGACATGCGCCGGGTGCTCGGCGTCCTGCGGGATGACGCGGCCGCCGGCCAGGCGCCCCGTGAGCCGCTCACGGACGGCGCCAGCCTAGGGAAGCTGCTGGACGGCTTCCGGACCGCCGGCCTTCCGGTCCACTACTCGCACACGGGCCCGGCGCTGCCGGAAGACGTGGCCCTCCAGCTGACCGTGTACCGGATCGTGCAGGAATCGCTCACCAACGTGCTGCGCTACGGCCGGGCACTGGGCCGGGTGGACGTGCTGGTGGTGCGCGAGGATTCCACGGTCACCATTGAAGTGCTCGACGACGGCCGGGGCACCGTTGACGCCGTCATCCCCGGCGGGACGGGACAGGGCCTGACCGGAATGAAGGAACGGGCCGGAATCTACGGCGGTACGGTGGAGGCGGGGCCCGTGGCCGGCGGCGGCTGGCGTGTGCGGGCGGTCCTGGCACTGAATGGCAACACGCTGGCCGGGAAGATGCGGGACGGCAACTTGGAGAACGGCAAATGGGGGAACGAATGAACGAGTCCGGGCGCCTCCGGGTCCTGCTGGCGGATGACCAGCCGCTGCTGCGGATGGGCTTCCGGCTCATTCTGGAGGGCGAGGACGGCCTCGAGGTGGTGGGTGAGGCCTCCGACGGTGCGGACGCCGTCCGCCAGGTGGGCCAGCTCGATCCCGACGTCGTGCTCATGGATGTCCGCATGCCCACACTCGACGGAATCGAGGCCACCCGGGCCATCACCGGTTCAGGCTCGCGTGCCAGGATCATCATCCTGACCACCTTCGACCTGGACGAGTACGCGTTCGCCGGGCTCCAGGCCGGAGCCTCGGCCTTTCTGCTGAAGGACGTGGCACCCGCGGAGCTGGTCCAGGCCGTGCGGGTGGTGGCCAGCGGAGACGCGGTGGTGGCGCCCCGAGTCACCCAGCGGCTTCTTGAGACGTACGTCCGCGGCACCGGACCGGCCCCCGCGCCGGATGGTCCGGACATGGCGGCCCAGCCTGCCGCGGTGCCCGCTCCACGCGACCCGCTGCTGGAGGACCTGACGCCACGGGAAACCGAGATGCTGGAAGCGATGTCCGAAGGGCTGTCCAATGCGGAGATCGCGCACCGCTATTTCCTGTCCGAGGCCACGGTGAAGACACACGTGCGGCGGATCCTGACCAAGCTCCACCTGCGGGACCGTGTCCAGGCCGTGGTCTATGCCTACGAGACCGGCCTGGTGACCCCGAGCAACCCGGACTACTGAGGCGACTGACTGAAACAGGCTCCACAGCTTCCGCACAGCGCTGCCCTATGCAGGCCATAGCCCGCTGGAGTTGGATGGTGCCATGACAACCGCACCCCGCAGACCCGATGGACAGCAGCCACGGCACGAGCCGCACCCCAACCATGACCGCGGCCTCGAATTCGATCTCTCCACGCTGATGTCCCGACGGTCGCTGGGCATGTTCCTCGGCGCCGGCACGGCGGCAGCTCTGGCGGCGTGCACGCCAGGCGGGTCATCGCCCGCACCGTCGGGATCGCCGTCGGCTTCCGCCAGCGAAACTGCAAGCACCACGGCCACCGCCACCACAACGACGGCGGCGCCGGCAGCTTCCGCAACCGCCTCGGCTTCTGCGTCCCCCACCGTGACCCGTGCGATCGTCGAATGCGGCGTCGAAATTCCACAGGAGACGGCCGGACCGTACCCCGGCGACGGCTCCAACGGACCGAACGTCCTGGAAGCCTCCGGCGTGGTCCGGCAGGACATCACCTCAAGCTTCGGCACATCCAGCACGAAAGCTGACGGTGTGCCGCTGACAGTCACGCTTAGCCTGCTCGACAACGCCAACGGCTGCGTTCCGCTGGCCGGCGCGGCCGTCTACGCCTGGCACTGCGACAAGGAGGGGCGGTACTCGCTCTACGATTCGGGTCTGGAAAACGAGAATTTCCTGCGCGGCGTGCAGGAGGCGGACGCCAACGGGCAGGTCACCTTCAAGACCATCTACCCGGGCGCCTACAACGGCCGCTGGCCGCACATCCACTTCGAAGTGTTCGAGTCCATGAACAACGCCACGGCGGCAGGCCAGGTGCTTGCTGTCTCGCAGATCGCCCTGACCGACGCCGCCTGCCGCCAGGTCTATGCCTCCGCGGGCTACGAAACCAGCGCCCGGAATTTCCCCAACACCACGCTGCAGTCGGACAACGTGTTCGGCGACGACGGCGGCATCTACCAGCTGGCCACCATGACCGGTTCCGTCTCCGGCGGCTACACGGCGGGGCTGAACGTCACGATCTAGGGCAGCGCTAGACTCGGAGCCATGCCTCTCCACTCCTCCGCAGCAGAGCACATCCGGGACCTGGGCGACTACGTCAGCGCCTCGCCGTCGAGCTTTCACGCCGCCCAGGAGGGCGCCCGGCGCCTCACGGAGGCAGGCTTCACCGGCCTGGACGAGCTGCAGCCCTGGGATGCCACGGCAGGGAAGTTCTACGTCGTCCGCGACGGTGCGCTGATTGCCTGGGTCACGCCCGAAGGCGCCGGGCCCACCAGCGGCTTCAACATCCTGGGCGCCCACACGGATTCGCCGTCGTTCAAGCTCAAGCCCAAGCCGACCACCGGCCGGTACGGCTGGCTCCAGGCCGGCGTCGAGATCTACGGCGGACCGCTGCTGAACTCGTGGCTGGACCGGGAACTTCAGCTGGCCGGGCGGCTCGTGATGCTCGACGGCACGCAGCACCTGACCGCCACCGGGCCGCTGCTGCGCTTTCCGCAGCTGGCCATCCACCTGGACCGGGGCGTGAACGACGGCCTCACCCTCGACAAGCAGCAGCACATGAACCCGGTGTTCGGGCTCGGCGACCCTGCCGGCGAGGACCTGCTGGCGGTGCTGGCCGAGCGGGTTTCCGGCGGGGGCGCACCTGTCGACCCGGCCGGGATCGGCGGGTACGACGTCGTCATCGCGGACACGCAGCCGCCTGCGGTTTTCGGGGTCAAGGGTGAGTTCTTCGCCTCCGGGCGCCTGGACAACCTGTCCGCCACCCACGCCGGGATCACGGCACTGATCGCGCACGCTGGCGCTTCCGACGGCGGCCCGGCGGGGTCGGGGGGAACCGCACCGATTGCGGTGCTCGCCGCCTTCGACCATGAGGAAATCGGTTCGGCGTCCCGGTCGGGGGCCTGCGGGCCGGTTCTGGAAGACATTCTGGTCCGGATCTCGGACGGGCTGGGCGCCTCGGCGAGCCAGCGGCGGCAGGCGTTCGCGGCGTCGTTCTGTGTTTCTGCCGACGCGGGCCACGCCGTCCACCCCAACTATGCCGAACGGCACGACCCCGTCAACCGCCCCGTCCTCAACGGCGGGCCGCTGCTCAAAATCAACGCCAACCAGCGGTACGCCACCGATGCCGCCGGGGCTGCGCTCTGGGCGCGGCTGTGTGCCGCGGCCGGGGTTCCCTTCCAGGAGTTTGTCTCCAACAACGTGATGCCGTGCGGTTCCACGATCGGCCCGCTGACGGCCACCCGGCTCGGCATCAGGACCGTGGACGTGGGTGTTCCCCTGCTGTCGATGCACTCGGCCAGGGAGCTCTGCGGCGTCGAGGATCCGCACCGCCTGGCCCGGGTGGCTGAGCTGTTCTTCGGAGCCCCGGCGCACGCGTAGCGGCGAGGCACCAAGTTTCGCCGTCGTTACAAAATTGCCTACTGGGCAACCTTTGTTGCATCCTAATGTCCGCGCTTGGGAGGATGCCCGTTTTGACCTCCCCTAAACTGGTTGATTGCACAGCCCGGAGTAACCCGCGGCTCGCTTAGTGTGAAACGCACAGTGTGGTCCCCGGCACAGACCCTGCCGCCCGGCCACCGCCCAAAACCTGCAATCAAAACGAGGATGGCGCAGCCATGCACGCTGACCAACAACTGTCGAAATCCCTAAAGCCCCGGCACCTGTCGATGATCGCCATCGCGGGCGTCATCGGCGCCGGCCTGTTCGTCGGCTCCGGCGCGGCCATTCAGCAGGCCGGCCCCGGCATCCTGCTGGCCTACATGGCCGCAGGCATCGTGGTCATCCTGGTCATGCGGATGCTGGGCGAGATGGCGGCCGCGAACCCCGAAACCGGATCCTTCTCCACCTACGCGGACAAGGCGCTGGGCCGCTGGGCGGGCTTCAGCATCGGCTGGCTCTATGCGTGGTTCTGGATCATCGTGCTGGGCATCGAAGCCACGGCCGGCGCCGCGATCATGCACCGCTGGGTGCCCGGCATCGACCAGTGGGTCTGGGCCCTGGCGCTCATGGTCCTGCTCACGCTGACCAACCTGGGCTCGGTGAAGTCCTACGGGGAGTTCGAGTTCTGGTTCGCCTCCATCAAGGTCACGGCCATCATCCTGTTCCTCCTTTTCGGGGTGGCCGCGATCCTGGGCCTGGTTCCGGGCGTTCCGGCGCCGGGCCTGAGCAACCTGACGGGCAACGGCGGTTTCCTGCCCAACGGCCCGGGAGCCGTGCTGGCCGGAATCCTCGTGGTGGTCTTCGCGTTCTTCGGGGCGGAGATCGCCACCATCGCCGCCGGTGAATCCGAAAACCCGGTCGAGGCGGTTAAGAAGGCCGTCAGGTCCACGGTCTGGCGCATCCTCGTGTTCTACATCGGCTCCATCGCGATTGTTGTCACGCTGCTGCCCTGGAACTCCGCCAACGTGGCCAAGAGCCCGTACGTCGCGGTCATCGAGCTGTTCGGGATCCCCGGCGCGGGCACCATCATGGACGTCGTGGTGTTGACTTCGGTGCTGTCCTGCCTGAACTCGGGCCTCTACACGGCCAGCCGCATGCTGTTCTCGCTCTCGAAGCGCGGCGACGCCCCGAAGTCGTGGACCCGCATCTCCAAGCGCGGCGTGCCCGCCGCGGCGGTGCTGGCCTCCACCGTGGTCGGCTTCGTCACCGTGGGTCTGAACTACATCGCCCCCGAGACAGTCTTCCTGTTCCTGGTGAACACCTCCGGCGCCATCGCGCTGTTCGTCTGGCTGGTCATTGCCACGTCCCAGCTGGTGCTGCGCCGCCGGATGGGGGCTGCAGCCAAGGACCTGACGCTGAAGATGTGGTTCTTCCCCTACCTCACCTGGCTGGCGATCGGCAGCATCGTGGCGCTCATCATCGGCATGGTGATCCTGGACTCCACCCGTGAGTCGCTCCTGCTCTCCGTGGCCCTGGCTGTCGTGGTGGTCGGCATCGGTGTGTGGCGTTACCGCAAGGGCGGTCGCGGGAAGGCTGAGGCGGACGCCGCCTCCGCAACGTCCACCGCCGACCGCGAAACGGCCGCCCAGGAAGCCGAAGATGCAGGCGTGGGGGCCGGGCCGGCGTCGTAATCACGTCCCGTACCTGTTCTTCAAACGATCCGCCCGGTTGGCCGTAACGGCCAACCGGGCGGATCGTTTTTGTGTGGGGATCAGCCCTGTCTGGGGGCGAACATGATGACGGCGACGCCAATGAGGCAGACGGCGGCACCGATGAGGTCCCAGCGGTCGGGCCGGAAGCCGTCCAGAAGCATGCCCCACACCAGGGAGCCGGCGATGAAGACCCCGCCGTACGCAGCCAGCACCCGGCCGAAGTGGGCATCAGGCTGGAAGGCGGCCACGAAACCGTAGAGCCCCAGCGCCACGATTCCGAGTCCGGCCCACCACCATGCCTTGTCCTCCCGCACGGCCTGCCAGATCAGCCAGGCTCCGCCAATCTCGGCCACGGCAGCCAGGGCGAACAGGAGTACGGATTTCAGAATCGTCATGGCTCCAGTATTCCGCGCAGGTTGTCCACATAGCCGGGCCGGCACTTCCTGCCCACTGCCGGGCCCAGTAGCCTTGGAGCTGTCCGAATCGCGGAATTCCTCGCCGATGCACTAAGCTAGTGAAGTCTGTGCTGCGCCCTGGTCCATTTTTGGATGTGGGCGCGTACGGCATCGCAAATGAACCTCCTGTTACGGAAATACCGTAACCGCTTAGCCCAAAGGAGGTGGGTTCACATATGCGTCCTTACGAATTGATGGTAATCATCGACCCCGAGGTCGAAGAGCGTACCGTAGAGCCGTCGCTTCAGAAGTTCCTGAACGTCATCACGAACGATGGTGGAACCATCGAAAAGGTTGACATCTGGGGCCGTCGCCGTCTGGCTTACGACATCAAGAAGAAGTCCGAAGGTATCTACGCCGTGGTGAACTTCACCGCGACGCCGGCTACCGCCAAGGAACTTGACCGCCAGCTGGGTCTCAACGAGACCATCATGCGCACCAAGATCATCCGCCCCGAAGAGCAGAAGGTTGTTGCTGAGTAATTTCAGCTCCCAACTTTCATTCTTTACCCCGCAGGAACGAACAAGGAGGCAGTAGATGGCAGGCGAAACCACTATTACGGTCATCGGTAATCTCACCAATGACCCCGAACTGAGGTTCACACCGTCAGGTTCGGCAGTAGCGAACTTCACCATCGCGTCCACGCCTCGCACCTTCGATCGCCAGTCCAATGAATGGAAGGACGGGGAAACCCTGTTCCTCCGTGCTTCGGTATGGCGCGAGGCAGCAGAAAACGTCGCCGAGTCCCTCACCAAGGGCACCCGCGTGATTGTTTCCGGCCGCCTGAAGAGCCGTTCCTACGAAACAAAGGAAGGCGAGAAGCGCACCGTTATCGAGCTCGAAGTCGACGAAATCGGCCCGAGCCTGCGTTACGCCAATGCCAAGGTCAACCGCACCCAGCGCTCCGGCGGCCAGGGCGGTTTCGGCGGCGGCAACAGTGGCGGATTCGGTGGCGGTGGATTCGGTGGCGGCCAGGGTGCAAACCAGGGCGGCAACACCGGAGGAAGCTGGGGCGGCAACCAGCCCGCAGCGCAGCAGGAGGACCCGTGGGCCACGCCCGGGGTCAGCAACGCTGGCGGCGGATGGGGCAACGGCCCGGATTCCGAACCTCCCTTCTAAACAACAAAACAAAGGTCCGGCGCAGCATCCGCCAAAGCGTTCCATCCGGCACGCTCTGCTCCTGCCGCGGTCGGGCCACCACCATCCCGTGGATCACGATTCACGGGCTCCCTAGAATAGGAGCTCCACGATGGCTAAGGCTGAACTCCGTAAGCCCAAACCAAAGTCCAACCCCTTGAAGGCCGCTGACATCACCGTCATCGACTACAAGGACGTAGCATTGCTGCGCAAGTTCATCTCCGACCGCGGAAAGATCCGCGCCCGTCGCGTCACTGGCGT
This sequence comes from Arthrobacter sp. NPDC056493, assembly GCF_042795115.1. Lineage (NCBI taxonomy): Bacteria > Bacillati > Actinomycetota > Actinomycetes > Micrococcales > Micrococcaceae > Arthrobacter > Arthrobacter sp. NPDC056493. The sequence continues at coordinate 112,970 of NZ_JBHTSL010000011.1, forward strand.
CACGGTGCAGGAACAGCGCAAGATCGCCCAGGCAATCAAGAACGCCCGCGAAGTTGCCCTGCTGCCCTACTCCGGCGCTGGCCGGGGCTAAGGAAAGGGATTAACTAACATGGCAAAGCTCATTCTGACCCACGAAGTAACCGGTCTCGGTGCTGCTGGCGACGTCGTCGAGGTCAAGGACGGTTACGCACGTAACTACCTGCTGCCCCGCGGTTTCGCCCTGACCTGGTCGAAGGGTGGCGAGAAGCAGGTTGAGTCCATCAAGGCTGCCCGCGCTGCCCGCGAGCACGCTTCCCTGGAAGATGCTCAGAAGCAGGCCGCCGCTCTGTCCGCCAAGCCGGTCAAGCTGGTTGTCAAGGCCGGCGAAAGCGGCCGCCTGTTCGGCACGGTCAAGCAGGCCGACGTCGCCGACGCTGTTGAGGCCGCAGGCCTTGGCAGCATCGACAAGCGCAAGGTTGAACTGCCGGCTCACATCAAGTCGGTCGGTTCCTACCAGGCCAACGTCCGTCTGCACGACGACGTTGCCGCTGTGATCGAACTCGACGTAGTCGCAGGCAAGTAGTAGGTCCGGCGTTTGCCGGATCACTCCGCAGTCCTGAACTGCTGACGGCCCCCGCCGTCGGATTC